>CAYTBD010000030.1:0-13483 GCA_964435755.1 uncultured Rhodobacterales bacterium | reverse complement strand
GATGTCGCAGAGCGCGACGAGGTCGGGCGGGCGGGTCCGGCGGCTGCGCATCAGCACGGTCTCGATCTCGCCTCCCCGCCGCAGCGATCTGCGGAGGGTCGCGCGGAGATCGGGGCGCCGGCCGTGGGGGGAGGAGACGCTGCGGCGGGTCCGGATCGGCTTCACGGGCAGGTCGAGGCGCCGGACGGCGCGGGCCGCCTCGGCGATCTCGGACGCGCTCATCTGCTCGAAGTCCATCGACCGCAGCCGTTCGGAGGCCGACCAGCTGATCCGCGCGTCGATCTCGAGCTCCTCGCGAACCGGGGGGTCCGGGGAGTCTTCGGGCGCATCGGTCAGCGCCTCGGCGGCCCGACGTTCCGCCGCCTTCTTCTTTCGCGCCTCCGGCTCCGTGCGCAGGGTCGGCGACATCAGGTGCATCATCTGTTCGATGAATTCCGGGTCGCGCCAGAACATCGCGAAGCACTGATCGAAGATCTCGAGGTGGTCGGCCCGATGGATCAGGGTCGAGCGAAGAACGTGGTAGAAGTCTGTCTTGCGGGTGAACCCCGCCGCCGCAACCGCCTCGACGGCGGCCTGCACCTGCGCGGGCCCGACGCGGACGCCGGCCTTCCGGAGCGCGCGGGCGAAATGGACGATGTTCCGGGCCAGGCGGCCGTCTGTTTCGGGGAGGGGGCGATGGGCGCCCATCAGCCCGCCTGGCGGAGTTTTGCGCGCGCCTCGTCGAGGATGCGGCTCGCCTCCGATCCGGTGATCTTCGCGATATCGTCCTGGTACTTGAGGACCGCGCCCAGAGTGTCGGAAATGACCTCGGGCGACAGGGCGACGGTGTCGAGCGCGATGAGGCAGCGCGCCCAGTCGATCGACTCCGCCACGCCCGGCGTCTTGAAGAGGTCCTCGCCGCGAAGCGACTGGACGAAGGCGATGACCTCGGCCGAGAGCGTCTCGGTCGCCGCCGGGATCCGCGCGCGGAGGATCTCCATCTCGCGGTCGAAGCTCGGAAAGTCGACCCAATGGTAGAGGCAACGGCGCTTCAACGCGTCATGGACCTCGCGGGTGCGGTTCGAGGTGAGGATCACGATGGGGGGCTCGTCGGCCCGGATCGTGCCGAGTTCCGGGATCGTGACCTGGTAATCGGAGAGCGCTTCGAGGAGAAAGGCCTCGAACGGTTCGTCGGTGCGGTCGACCTCGTCGATCAGCAAGACGGGCGGACCCTCGGGATGCGGCTCCATCGCCTCCAGCAGGGGGCGGCGGATCAGGTAGTCGCCCGAGAAGAGCTCTTCCCGGAGAAGCTCGCGATCGGCGGCGCCGGTGGCCTCGGCGGTGCGGATGGCGATCATCTGGGCGGAGAAATTCCACTCGTAGATCGCCGAGGCGGCGTCGAGGCCTTCGTAGCACTGAAGCCGGATGAGCCTCCGGCCCAAGGCGGTGGCGAGGGCCTTGGCGATCTCGGTCTTGCCGACGCCTGCCTCGCCTTCGAGGAAGAGGGGCTTGCCGAGCCTGAGCGCGAGGAAGGCCACGGTGCCGAGGGGGCGGCCGCAGACGTAGTCCTGCGTCTGCAGGAGGGCGATGGTGTCGTCGATGCTGGAGGGGAGGTCGGTCAATCTGGTGGACCCTCGTGCTTTTTCCTCCCAAGACACCTATCTTGGCGACGTCAACGAGTCCACGGTCGGCGCCATGGCGATGAGGTGCCCGAGGTCGGATAGGGAGCCGAGGATATGACTTTGCGAGGGAAAGTGCTACCGGATCACGCCGCCGGGAGGCGAGGGGCGAGATGAATTTCCTCTCCTCCAGGGCCACGCCCGCGCGCGACCCGATCGACGCGCTGGGGCAAGCCGAGGGCGATGCCGTTCTCGCCGTCATCACCGGCGTCGAGGGGCCGTCCTACCGGCCCGTCGGCGCGGCGATGGCGGTCTTCGCGAGCGGCGAGCGGGCCGGGACGCTATCCTCGGGCTGCATCGAATCCGACATCGTGCTTCACGCCGCGGATGCGCTGGAGCAGGGCAGGCCCGTCGCCATCCGCTACGGGCGCGGGTCTCCGTTCATCGACATCCAGCTTCCCTGCGGCGGCGGGCTCGACATCCTGCTGGTGCCGAGGCCGGATCGCGAGGTGCTGGCCGAGGTGACGCGCAGGCGCACGGCACGCGAGCCCTGCACGCTCAGGATCGACCGGCAGCGCGGTCGCCTGTCGCTGGAGGAGACGGGCGAGACCGGCCCGGACGGAGAGGATTTTCTCGTCCGCTACGAGCCGCCCGTGCGCTTCCTCGTCTTCGGAAAGGGACCAGAGGCCTGCACCTTCGCGGCGCTGGTCAATTCGGCAGGTTATCCCAACCTGCTGCTGTCGCCCGATCCCGAGACGCTCGAGACGGGCGCCGCGGCGGGATGCCCGGTCCACGAACTGGTTCAGCCCGCGTTCCCGGGTGGCGTGACGGCGGACGCCTGGACGGCGGTCGTGCTGTTCTTCCACGACCACGACTGGGAGCCGCCGATCCTCGCCGGGGCGCTTGCGACGGATGCCTTCTACATCGGCGCCCAGGGCAGCCGGAGGGCGCGCGACGCGCGGCACATGGAGCTTGAGGCGATGGGCGTGACGCCCGATGCCATCGCGCGGCTGCATGGCCCTGTGGGGCTCATCCCGTCGGCGCGGGACGCCGGCACCCTCGCGGTGTCGGTTCTCGCCGAGGTGCTGGCGGTGGCGATGGCGCGCGGCTGACGACGGCCGCCTTCGCTTACCGCTCCTGCACCGCGCCCGGAGCGTCCTCGCGGATGCCGCGCGCGAGGATACCGTCCCAGGCCGCGTCGAGTTCGCTGGCCGCTTCGCGCCCGCTCATCGCGCGCGTGCCGATCGCCATGGCGACGTCGGTGAGCGTTTCACCGGCCGTCGGGCCGAGAACCTGATCGTAGTAGAGCTGGTGGCGACTGCTTTCCAGAAGCTCGCGGGCGACATCGCGCAGGAGGGGATCCTGAAGGGCGATGTCGGCGCCCGACACGGTCGGGACGGCGAAGGCGAGGTCGACCATCCGTTCCTGCGTTTCCCGGCTCGTCATCAGCCGGAGAAGCTCGACGGCTTCGGGCGGGGCCTCCGCGTTGACCGCGAAGCCGTCGACGCCGCCGTAGGTTTCGCCTGCCGGACCTGCCGTGCCGATGGACGGGAATGGCAGGTGGGCCAGTTCCCGGTTCATGGCCTCGAGACCACCCGGCCAATGCCAGCGCATGGACTGGAGCCGCCAGTTCCCCGTGAGCACCATCGCGGCCGCGCCCTGCGCGACAAGTTCGCCCGCCCGCCCGTCGTCCATCCCGAGATAGTCCGGCTGGAAAGGTTCGAGGTCCGCGAGACGGCGGAATTCGCGCCCGGCCTCGACGAAGACGGGCGCGTTGAAGCCGTCACCCATGCCGTCGTAGGCTGCCTGGAATGCGGCGTCGCCCCCGAGGCCCTGAACGAGTTCGGACCAGAAGAACTGGAACGGCCACCTGTCACGTCCTCCGATCGCGATGGGCGCGATGCCCTGCGCCTTGAGGTCCGCTGCCGCCGAGAGGAAGCCTTCCCAGGTCGAGAGCCGGTCGAGCGGAATGCCCGCCTGTCGCATCACGTTGGTGTTGACCCAGAGCGAGACGAGCGACATCTGCATCGGCGCGCCGTAGATCCGGCCGTCGAACGTGTAGTTCTTCAGGACGCCCGGGCGGAATTCCATCGCCCAGTCATCGGACATCGGATCGGTCAGGTCGCGTACGAACCCCGCGTCGACCATCGCCTCGAGATGCCCGCCGCCCCAGGTGTGCAGGATGTCGGGCGGTGCGCCGGAGCCGAGCTTGGCCATCAGCGTCGCCTTGTAGTCGGTCTCGGGCTCGAAGACGAATTCGACGCGGAAGCCGGGGCGCGAGGCTTCGAAGCGAAAGCCCACGTCGCGCCAGAAGGCGTGAATCTCGTCGTTTCGCTGGAAGGAGGCCACGCGGATGATCCGGGGGACGGCGCCGGGTCCGCGCGCGGCGACGGCGGCCACGCGGTGGATCGCGTCGCGGCGGGCCTGCGGCTGGTCGCGCAGAAGGACCTGACGCGCGGTCCGGCGCACGAGCGATTGCAGCGTCGGCGCATCGAGATATCCCGACCGGGTGAGGCCGAACTGGTCCTGATACCGCTCGATCGCGCCGCGCGTGCCGGGGCCGTAATCGGCGTCGATCGGGCCGCGGTAGAGGCCGGCTTCGGCGAGGAGGGACTGGACCGCGGCCAGTTCCCCGGCGCCGAAGCCCAGGCGCGCCTCCATCTCGGCGGGCGATGCGGGCGGCAGGGTTTCGGCTTTGGGCGTGGTCGCCGCGCTCAGCGTGCCCGCGAGACCGCCGGGCGAGGCGGGCGCCGGGGCGGAGTCGTCCTGCGGGATCAGGCTTTCGAGGGGGACGAGCGCGTCGGTCGCGACCCCGAAGTTGCCGGTGTCGAGTTCCGCGAAGACCTCGACGGGGTCGGCGGTGTCGAGGTCGTCTATCCGCTTGCGGGCGAGGTCCTCGAACGGGCTCTGCGGGAAGTAATTGAGGAAGGCGCGGAACACGTCGGGGTCGTCGCTCTTCCGGATGGAGAGCCAGATCAGGCCCTGCTGGGCGAAATCCTCGTCCTGCGACAGCGTGCCGTCGACGTCGAGCGAGGCGCGCTGGACGCTGGCGTCCGCTTCGGGCGAGACGACGAACCGGTCGTAGAATTCGACGGCGGCGGCCTGTTCGGCGGGGTCGTCGAGCGCGCGGATGGTGTCGAGAAGCGCCAGTTCGATGCGCGCGCCCTCGACGACGTCGGCGATGCGGCCGGGATCGATCGGGTTGAGGTAGACCTCGCGCAGGAGAGCTTCCTCGACCCATGGCACCTGCGCGCCCTGCGTGAGGTCGAGGACCGTGCCCCGGACGCGGCGGAACATGGTGCCGAGTTCGAGCCCGGGCCGGTCGATCCACTGCAGGAGGGCCGTGGTATAGGGGCTGTTGCCGTCGGTGCCGTCGTAGGCCACCGCCCCCGGCGCGGCGGCGAAGGCGATGATCATCCCGGCGCTTTCGGGCTGCTGGACGAACTGGCGCGGCGAGACGCTTCCGCTGGTGAGGCCAGGGGCGGTACCGAGCGATCCCGCGAGGGGATTGTCGCGGCAGGCGTCGAGGATCAGGATGGCGAGCTCCGGCCCCGCCTCCAGGAAGGCCTGGTAAAGGTCTGAGGCGCGGACCGCGGAGGTGTTGAGGTCCGCCGGCGCGGAGATCGCGGCGTCGACCGGGAGGAGGTAGTTCTCGCCTGAGATCTGCAGGCCGTGGCCCGCGTAGAAGATCAGCGCGACCTCGGCGCCCCGGGCGGCGGCGGTGAACCGGTCGAGGTCGGCGCGCAGGCGCGCCCGGTCGGCGTCGATCGAGGGGATGACGTTGAAGCCGAGATCCTCGAGCTTTGCCTGGATCGCGGTGGCGTCGTTGCTCGGGTTCGGGAGCGCCGAGATGAACTGGTAGTCGCTGTTGCCGACCACCAGCGCGACACGGTCCTGGGCTGTGGCGTGGACCGTCGCGGCGACAAGGAACAAAAGGCCGAGCGCGAAGCTGGCGAAGCCGGTCCGGCACCTACGAACGAGCATGTCATCCTCCTGGAACGTCGCGACGTCCCTTGCGGGTTGCTTTGCATGCGCGGGGGCGCACATCGGGTCGTTTCGCTTCCAGTGGCCCGTCCCGAAGTGCCGCAACGTCAATTTGCCGGCGTCGCGGGGCCTGTGGCCACGAGAACCATACTGAAAGAGGCTAGACTGGAAAAGGAGTCTGTGTAACCTTCGCGTAAATTTTACGGGGTATTACTGGGGAACTATTGATGTCCGATGCACGCAAGCTGTCCCGCTTGACGCGGTCTCTCATGGTCGGTGTTTCAACGGGGACCGTCGCGCTCACTCAGGTCGGATGCGCCCCGGTCGTCGAGGCCTTGAACTTCGACAGCGTTCAGGCGAGCCAGCAGCCCTCCATCGTCACCACGAGCGCCGCGGAGCAGAGGCTTTGCAGCCGGGCGCTCGAGACGCGATCGTCGGCGGACGTCGATGCCTTCATCCGCGCCTATCCGGCGAGCGCCTGCGTGGCGCCGCTGATCAACGCGATGCCCACGTCGACCGTCGTGGCGCTGTCGGAGGAGGCGCTGTCGCGGGTTCCGCGGGCGACGTGGGATGACGTGTCCCGCAACCGGGCCCAGGCGCTGGTTCAGGCGCGCAAGGCGCCGACGTTCGTGGTGTCGGTTCTGTCCGGCGACAGCGACAGTGAATACTGACGGGCGCGGCCGCCGATCGTCACTCTGATCGCCCGCGAGACGACGGGCCGTGACGGGGGCGCCCATGCTCTTGCTGATGTCCGAGAACCTGAAGTCGCTCGTCGACCTCGAAGGGGTGCGGGATAGCCTCCGGCGCACGGGTGGACTCGAGACGACCACGAGCGCCGACTGTCGCCCCGACGCCGTCGTCTGCGTGCCGGAGGACCTCGGGCTGAAGGAACTGGCGCGAGAGGCCTGCATTCCCGTGCTCGAACTCCGGGAGAGCTGGACCGGGCAGGGGCTGTCGATCGGTGAATTTCCCGCCGGCGCGGCGGCGCGTTTCGATCGGCGTCCCGTCCGCCTCTTCGCGCGATACGCGCCGCGCCTCACGCCGGGAACCGAGGCCGCGGCGGCCGATGCCGCAACGCCCGCCGCGCCCGCGGCATCTGAAGGCGGTTGCGACGCGCCGGGCGCGGTCACGAGAGAGGCCGTCACCTGTCCCAACGAGGATGCCGCGGTCTGGCGCGCGCTCTCCCGCGGGCGGGAGGTGGTCTGCGCAGGGCCCTGTTTCGCGCGCGAACTGGACCTCGCGCAGTCGCAGGACGCGGCGTCCGGCGGATATCCGGTCGCGCGCAGGAACGTCAGGGACAGGACGCGGACGGCCTTGGCCATCGAGCGCCTCTACAACGCGATGTCTCCGGAGGCCGAGGTTGTCGCGGCCGCGCTCGCGGAGGCTGCACGGGCCTGTGTCCCCCCGCGACCCGCCCGCGTCTCCGTCATCGTGACGGCTTTCAACTATGCCGATTTCGTCGCCGACGCCGTTGCGAGCGCCAGGGACCAGACGCTGGCGCCGGCGGAGATCATCGTCGTGGACGACGGCTCGACGGATCGGACGCAAGACGTCCTGTCCGCCATCCCGGACATAACCGTCGTCGAGAAACCGAATGGCGGGCAGGCCTCGGCCTTCAACGCGGGCTTCGCGGCCGCGTCCGGAGAGGTCGTGATCTTTCTCGACGGCGACGACCGTCTGTGCCGCGAGGCCGTCGCGCGGGCCGCGTCCTTCGACTTTGCCGGCGTCTCGCGTCTCCAGTTCCTTCTCGAGACCGTCGACGGGGCCGGGCGGCCGACGGGTCTTCATCCCGCGTCCCACCGCGCTGCCGCCGGAGATTTGCGGGGCGCGCTCCGGGCGGACGGTGTCTTCTGGTTCATGCCCACGAGCGGCAACGCGTTTCCGCGCCGGGTGCTGGAGCGGCTCCTGCCGATGCCCGAAGCGGGCTTCGAGATCGCCGCGGATCTGTACCTCGTGCTCGGCGCGGCGCTTCTGGGCCGCACCGCGCACCTTCCCGAAGTGCTTGGCCAGTACCGGGTGCATGGGCGAAACGGATACTTCCACGCTCAGGCGGGCGCGCCTTACCTGAAGGACAAGCGCCGGTCGCAGAGGACGCGGGCGTGGACGGCGCTTCTCGAGGCTTTGCCCGGACTGGTGCCCGAGGCCGGCCGGCAGGAGATCGAGGCCGATCTTCGCCGCCTTCTGCGCGACGCGAAACGCGAAACCGCACCGGATCCCGCGGAGGATCCGCTCGGGGCGGCCGGGAAGGCGCATTGGCCCATGGTGGAAACCGGGGACGCGATCCGCTTTCTCGCCCCCGAAGCGGGCGCCTCGGCCCTTGGGGCCGGCTGGTCCGATCCCGGTCCGCTGGGCGCGTTTCCTCGGGAGACCACCGCGCAGATCGCGCTGCGGCTGCCGCCGCACGAGACGGACTGGTCGCTGACGATCGGCTACCGGGTGGAGGGCCCGCCCCTCCGCGGGGTGCGGGTCTCCCTCAACGGCCGGATGATCGACCGCAAGGACATATTCGCGACGGGCACGCTGTCGCTCAGGCTGCCGGCGTTCCTCCTGCCTCTCGACGGATCGGGAGGCCGCCCGGCACTGGTCACGGTGGAGTTCGCGGACGAGGTCGGCGACCGCTTCGGCCTGCTGGAACTGAGGCTCGACAGGCTTCATGGCAGCGGGCGGCCCGCGCCGGTCCTGGAGGCGAGAGAGTGGCACCGCGTCTGCGCGGACAGCCGTGCTGCCTGTGCGCTCGGCCGGGGGTGGGACTGGCCGGATGCGTCCGGCGCCGCGCCGGCGGCGCAGACATCTCGGCTGTCGTTGAGTTTTCCGCGCGCCATCGATCGGACGCTGTTTCTCGACTGGACGGGACCGGGGCTGCCGCACGTGACCTGCCGCGGCGCGCGGCTGGAGACGACGCGCGGACCGGTCTCGGGAACCGTGATCGTGGCGTTGCCGGCGTCGCTGGGGGCGGTCGTCGACCTCGACCTCGTCTTCGCCGACGTCGGGGACGCATCGCGGTTGCGGTGGGTCGCCTGGGCGCCGTCCGCAGCGGGAGAGCCGGTGGCAGGAGCCCTCGTGCCGATGCAGGACATGCTGGACGCATCCCCCGGCGCGGCGGCGTCCGTCGTCCTGTCGCCGCTCGGGGTGGTCCCGTCCGCCGGCGGCGCGCGCTTCCGGCTTCGGCGGCCTGCGCTTCCGGGTGGCGGGCTGCTTTCCATCGAGTTTCGCCGGACATCCGATCCCGCGGGTCCGATGCGATGCCGGGTCGGCGTCGACGGCCGGTGCGCCGAAGTCACCGTGGGCGGGTTGACGCGCGTGCCGTTCGCGCTGGACGATCGCGCGGAGGAGGCGGTCGTCGAGATCGAGGTCGACGGCGACGCGGGCGATCTGATCCTGGCATCGGTGATCTGGGACGCCGTGCCGCCGGGGCGTGCGTCCCTGCACGCTCCGGGGCACGGGAGTGAACTCCCCGCGAGCCCCGGTCTGGCGCCGCTCTGGCATCCGACGTCGGACGGGGTAAGCTGGCTCGGCGCCTCGGAGGGCGATCTTCTGCTGCCTGACCTGCCGTGCATGACGACGGCCCTCATGGTCCGGACCCTGACGCTCGAGGCGCCGTTCGAACAGACGCTGCGGCTCGCGCTTCTGGGGAGCGACGGCGCCGTGCTGTCGGAGGCGCAAGGCCCCGACGGCCTCGGGGAGGTGGCGCTTGCGGTGCCCGCCGGCGCGCGCCGTGATCTGCGGCTTCGCGTCGCCTCCGGTCACCTCGTCTCCGCCGACCTGCTGGATGCGGAGCCGGGGCCGGTTCTGGGCGGTGCCGTCGTTTCGCTGAGGGCGGTGTAGGCGATGCCGGATTCCACGCAGGACAGGGATCTGGACCCCGGAGACACCGCGACCGCACAGGGCCGGTCGTTCGACTTCGACCGGATGCGGCGGCTGGGGGATCCGGTCGTCAGCGTCGTGGTCGCGAATCACAACTACGGTCATTTCCTTTCGACCTGCCTCGACAGCGTTCTGGCGCAGACGCGGCCGCCGGAAGAGATCATCGTCGTCGATGACGGATCGACCGACGGGAGCTGCGCGGTCCTCGAGGCCTATCGCGACCGGGTCGGGATCATCGCGACCGGGAACGGCGGTCAGGCGGCGGCGCTGAACCGCGGCTTCGCGGCGTCGGGCGGTGATCTGGTGCTGTTCCTCGACGCCGACGACGCACTGAAGCCGGAGTGCATCGAGACGGTCCTGCTCGGCTGGCACGACGATCTGGCGGTGCTGACATTCGGGCTGGAACTGGTCGACGAGGCCGGGCGGAGCCTTGGCGTTCACGAGGCGTCGCTCGCCGCGCGGGCCGGCGACAATCGGCCCAGCCTTGTGGCCACGGGCACGTTCGCCTTCCCGCCCACCTCGGGCAACGTCTTTTCGCGCCGGGTGCTCGAGAAGGCGCTTCCCATGCCGGAGGCGCGCTGGCGCATCAGCGCGGATTGCTACCTGATCCGCGCGGCGGCGCTTCTGGGGCGGGCCGGGGCGATCGGGGAGGTTCTGGGGGAGTACCGTCTGCACGGGTCGAACAACTATGCCCGGTCCGTTCCGGGTCTGCGGGACGGCGCACAACGGCGCAGCGACCTCTCCGACATCGCGGATACGCTCGACGATCTCGCGGCGGCCGATGGCGTGCGCCCGGCGGATGCGGAGGAGGCCGATGGCCTTGCCGTCGCGCTGAAGGCGCGGGCGGAGGCGCTTCGCGCCGAGGCGAGGGGGGATCTTCCCGACCGCCGGCCGCCGGTTCCCGAGGCCCTGCTGCTGCCGCGCTGGCCCGCGCATCTGTCGTTCGGCGAACTCCACGACGTCACCGGCGAGGGCGCGCATCGCGCGGCCGTCGTGCCGTCGGCGGACGGACTGCGCCACGGAGGGACCACTGCGCCACGCGCGCTTCGCTTCACCGTGGACCCGACACGCGGCGCGCTGGTCGTCACTGTGGAACTGGTCGTCGACAGCGAATTTGTCGATCCGCCAACCGATCCCGGCACGATCTGGCCGCGATCCTTTTACAGCAAGATCCATTCGGGCGACGAGATCGTCTGGAGCGGGTTCGCGCGGTCGGGGGCACGGATCTCATTTCCGATCCCAGCCTCGCCGTGGGAGGGGCGCCGCATCCTCGACTTGCGGCTGAAGAGCCGCGGGGGGCTCGCGTTTCGCAGCGTCCTCGTGACGCCGCTGGGCGAGTTCGGCGCGGCGCCGAGGCTTCCGGCGGGCGGGATCGCGCGCCTCGCGTTCGACGGCTGGCCCGGTCTGGACCCGGACGAGTGGACGGAAACCGCCGAGGGGATCGCGCTCGTGGGAGCGGCGGCGACGCTTCGCTACACGGCCGACCCCGGAGACGGCGAAGCGATATTTCTGGGCATCGGGGAGACCACGCCGAAGGGGCATCTTCGGATCATGGCCGGAGACCGCCGCGTCTTCGCCGGAACGGTTCAGGGGCGGTCCCGCCTTTCACTGACGGTGCCCCGGCGCGACCGGTCCGG
The DNA here is from genome assembly GCA_964435755.1 of uncultured Rhodobacterales bacterium. Taxonomy (GTDB): domain Bacteria; phylum Pseudomonadota; class Alphaproteobacteria; order Rhodobacterales; family Rhodobacteraceae; genus DAINOF01. Next base: position 2,400 of record CAYTBD010000030.1, on the reverse strand, counting down.
GGAAAAGATGCAGGCGCTCGAGGTCTCGTTTCTTCCCTATGACGATGACGGCAAGCTCGAGCTTGTGGAGATCGGCCGCGCAGACGCGCGCCGTCGCAAGGGCTCCGCGCCGCCGCTCAATGCCGGGGAACTGGTCGATTTCGCGGCTGCCGCTCATGGGGCGTCGTTGCTCGGTGGTGGATGGTTGCTGGAGCCCGGGGAGGGCGCGCGTAACGAGCGGGCCGAGGCGGAAATCGCCTTCTGCGTCCCGCAGGGTATCGGCGGCGGCCTGCTTCGCCTGACGGTGCGGCCGCTCCTGCCTCCGCCGGCGGGCGCACGCCATGTCGTGGGGGTCAGCATCGCGGGCGAGATGCGTGCGGTGATCGATCTCGAGGGACAGGGCGATTGCGAGGTGGACCTTCCCGCCGTCCCGCCGGACGAGGCCGTCGCCGTGGGCGTGCATTCGGTCTTCGTGTCCGCGTCGGAGCCCGACGAGGCGCCCGGCCTCGCCCCGATAGAACTGACGCACATGTTTCTCGATGCGACGCCGTCCGATCCGCCGCACGAGCATCTGCGGGCCGCGCGGACGCGGATGCCGCCTTTCGAGACGGCGATGAAGGCCCTCGGGCAGCAACTTGCCCTGAGCGAGGAGGAACCGGCCGATCCCGAACGTCTCGCTCAACTCAGGGAACGGCTGCTCGAGATGATCGCGGATGGCGACGCGGGGCTTCTTCTGATCGTCGCGGCGAGCCGGCACGGCCTGTCCAGACTGGCGGATCTCAACGCGCGTCTCGGGTCGGAACCCCTCACGCCAGACGAGACGCGGAGCCTCGCCCGGATCGCCGAACGCGAGGACCGGAGCGACGTCTGGCGATTGCGCGCCGCGCTGGCCGACATGCTGACGGTGCCCGCCTTCCGGTCGGTTCATTTCGGCGATCCGGGCAACCTTCCGGCCCCGCTGCACTGGCGGGCGGAGGCCACCGTGTCGTACATCTGCCGGCCTCCGGTGATCGTCGGCGCGGAAGATCACGCCGCCTATGCGGCATGGCTGCGCGGCCTCTATCGGGCGCTCGACGACTGCTTTGCACGGGAGCCGGAGACAAGCGCCGTGTTCCGGATCTGCGCGGACGTCCTTTCGCGGCTCCGCGCGGTGCGGGTCATCTTCGGCGACGGCTGCCTCACGGGGTTGCTTCGGGACCGGAGCCGCGCGATCGAGCGGCGTCTCGCGCGGCAGGGCGGACGCCTTCCGTGGTCGCCGCCGGAGCGGACCGAGGGGGCCAGGCTCCGTGTCGGGGTGCTGGTGCGCGACGTTCTGCCCAATCCCGAGGGATGGGCGCTGCTCGGCATGTGGGCGGGGCTCGACCGCGACACTTTCGAGCCGATCCTGATCCGCATGACGTCGAGCGCGGGGAGCCTCGAAACGGAGGGCCGCTTCGCGCGGGAGCTCGATCTCGGCGGGCTCACGGTGGAGGCCGCCGTGGCCGAGATCCGGGACCTCGACCTCGATGTCTTCGTCACCGGCTGCTATGCTTTCGATTTCGAACGCGTGTCTTCCATTCTTGCGCACAGGCTCGCGCGGGTTCAGGTCTGGCATGGCGCCGTCTGTCCCTCGACGGGCGCGTTCCGCAGCTTCGATATCGCGCTCACGAACCGCGAGACGGAGCCGGACGACGTTCAGGCGCACTACACCGAGGCCGTCGCCTGGATCGACGGGCCGGCCCAGTGCGCCTACGATTTCGCGGGGGTGCGGCCGCGCGGGGGGGCGCACATGCGGGCCGAGCTTGGCGTCGCGGGCGATGCCGTGCTTCTGGTGAGCGGCGCCATGGCGCACAAGATCACCGATCCGTTGCTCGACGCGTGGGCGGAGATTCTGGCAGGAGCGCCGGAGGCGGTTCTCGTCCTCTATCCGTTCGCCGCGAACTGGTCGATGGAGTTCGAGGCGGTGGCGTTTCTCGACCGGATCTCGCGGGCGCTTGGACGGAGGGGCGTGGAGGAGAGCCGCGTCGTCGTTCTGCCGACGCAGACGCCGGCACGCGTCAGCGCGCTGGCGGGCGCGGCGGATCTCTATCTCGACAGTTTCCCCTACAGCGGTGCCACGACCGTCTGCGAGGCGCTGTCCCGTGGAACGCCGGTGCTGACGCGCGCGGGCGGGGCGCTCCGGCAACTGACCGGCACCTCGTGGGTCCGGGCGTTCGGCGAAGCGGCGTTCGTCGCGGCGTCGGCGGGCGACTACGTGTCGACGGCGGTGGAGCTGGTCAACGACCTGGAGCGGCTGCGCGAGGCGCGGGAGCGGCTTGAGGCGCGCGTGACGCAGGGGGAGCCGCCGCACTGCGCGACCGTGCCGTTCGGCCGGGAGTTCGGGGCGGCGCTATCGCGTCTCGCGGGCGCGGCGCCTTCCATGCCCCAGGGCAAGGCACCGGC
>CAYTBD010000029.1:11842-13794 GCA_964435755.1 uncultured Rhodobacterales bacterium | reverse complement strand
AAGCCGCCGCGCCGCCCGCGCGATCAGCGTCTCGTCGCCGAGCACGACGAGCGCCTTGTCCGCCCCGCCGAGACGCAGTCCCCGACCCCCCGCGAGGATCAGGCCGGCCGGACGGCTCAACATGCCGCGCCGTGATGGGTGGGATCATCATCCGCCATTTGAACCTCCCGCAAAGCTGCTGTATCGGCGTGAAGAACACCTTAAGGTCCTGAAATGGCATCCTCCACCGTCAAAACCGCCTTCTGGCGGGGTGCGCGCGACGCACTGCCCTTCGTGCTGGTCGTGGGCCCCTTCGCGATGCTCTTCGGTGTCGTCGCGACCGAGGCGGGGCTCGACCTTCTGGCGACGATGGGCTTTTCCGTGCTCGTCATCGCGGGCGCGTCGCAGTTCGCGGCGCTCCAGCAGATGACCGAGGGGGCTCCGGTCCTCGTCGCCATCGCGACGGCTCTCGCGGTGAACCTGCGGATGGCGATGTATTCGGCCGCGTTGCTCCCGCATCTGGGAGAAGCCCCGCTCTGGAAACGGGCCATCGTCGCCTACCTCAACGTCGACCAGACCTACGCGATGAGCGTCGCCAAGTACGAGGCCGCGCCGCAGATGCCGCTTGCCGACCGGCTGGCCTACTTCTTCGGCCTCGCCTTTCCCGTCGCGCCGACATGGTATGTGATGACGCTGGTGGGGGCGGTCGCGGGCGCGCGGATCCCGTCCGGTTTCGCCATCGATTTCGCGCTGCCGATCACCTTCATCGCGATCATCGCGCCGATGCTGCGCACGCTCGCCCATGTCGCGGCGGCCGTGACCTCCGTCGTGGCGGCGCTGGCGCTCGCGTTCCTGCCCTACAACATCGGCCTTCTCATCGCGGCGGCGCTGGCGATGGCGGTGGGTGCCCGGGCCGAGTTGTGGCTCGAAAGAGAACGCAGATGACCGGCACGGAGGTCTGGATCGTCATCGGCGCTCTCGCCGTGGGCACCTTCCTGATCCGGTTCTCGTTTCTGGGGCTGATCGGGGACCGGCCTCTGCCGGCGTGGGCGCTCCGGCATCTCCGCTACGCGCCCGTCGCCGTGATCCCCGGTCTGGTCGCGCCGCTTGTCCTGTGGCCGGCGGCGACGGGCGGCGAGCCGGATCTCGCGCGCATCCTCGCCGCGCTCACCACGCTCGTCGTCGGGCTCTGGTGGAAGAACGTCCTCGGCGCGATCCTGATCGGCGCCGTGGTGCTCTACTCGTCGCTCGCCGTATTCGGCGTGTAGTTCTTCGCCGCCTCGAACAGGACGCCGTGGTTCGTGTCGGCGTCATCGTCGGTGATGCGGGCGTAGGTCGCGTCCGGGAGTGCCGCGAAGGCGTCGGACAGCCGGTTCGGGAACCAGCCCGCCGGGATGCTCTCGAAGCCGTCGAGCCGCGACAGGATGCGCGACACCGACAGCGAACACTGCGCGTTCGGGACCGGACCATAGGCCTGAATCGCGGAAAGCGCCTGCGCCGCAACCTCGGGCGGAACCTCGACCGTCTGCACGATCACGTCGAAGGTTTCGCGCGCGTGGTAGTCGACATAGACCTTGAGCACGTTCTCGGTGATGCCAAAGTGGACGTCGTTCCGTTCCGGCGCGGCCGGATGATAGAAGGTGCCCGCCGGGTCGAACAGCGCACGGTGCGCGCCGTTCACGACAAGCCCGCTGTGCGCGCCGTTGCCGCTGCGCGTGCTCTGCACGGTGTAGAGCGTGATCGACGGCGGATCGCCGTTCGAGTAGAGCGCGCGCTGCACGTCCACATCGGGCGCCCACGTCCGTTCGGCGCAGCCCGCCAAAGTCAGGAGCCCTGCCGCCAGGAGGACGACCAGAACCCGTGGCCGGTGCCGCATGTCAGCTGTTGAAGATCGCGAGGAAGATCAGGATCCCGATGCTCACGACCGCGACGCGGACGCTCCACCGGACGAAGCCCTCGAAGGTCTTCTCCTG
>CAYTBD010000029.1:0-11832 GCA_964435755.1 uncultured Rhodobacterales bacterium | reverse complement strand
CGCGGATGTCCATCGATCCCGGCTTGTGCTCTGCCATCTCTGTCGGCCCTTGCTGTTCCCGTGTTCGCCGTTCCGATAGCCGATTCAGGCGGGCCTGTCACGCCGTCTCGTGGCGCGAAATGGCCGCAGCCGGTCAGTCCGCCCGGAACAGCCAGGCCCCGTCCGACCGCTTCTCCCGCGTGGCCAGGCCCGCATGCCAGAGATGGAGGCAATGCGCCAATGCCTCGACGAGGGCAAGGCCGTATTCGCCCTCTCCGATCTTCCGCAGGAAGAGCGGCTGGAAGCAGTCGACGGCGGTGCGCGGCTCCTTCAGGTGAACCGCGAGCCGGTCGAGCGCGCCGTGGTGGTTGTCCTCGAGCTGACGCATCCGCGTGGGCAGGCCGGTATAGGGCAGCTTGTGGCCGGGCAGGACGAGTTGCCGCTCGGTCGCGTGGACGCCGAGGCGGTGACAGGCCTCGATCCAGTCGCCGACCGGGTCGGCCTCGGGCTCGGTCGCGTAGACGCCGAGATTGGGCGAGATCGACGGCAGGAGCTGGTCGCCGCCGATGACGAACGACCCGTCGTCCGACCAGAAGGTCGCGTGTTCGGGGGCGTGGCCGTTGCCGATCCGCACCGTCCAGCGCCGCCCGCCCATGTCGATGCGGTCGCCTTCGACGATCCGCCGGAAGCCGAGCGGCAGGGGCGCGACGACGTCGCAGAAGTTGAAGGGACGCTCTGTGCGCTTCTGCGCGAGCATCGCGGGCGGCATCCCCGCCCCGCGCCAGAAGGCGAGCGTCTCCTCCGACGGCACCTCCTGCTCGTCGAGCGTCAGCATCCGCGCCATGAGATAGGCGGTGCGCGTCGTCCAGAGTTCCGCGCCGTGGTCGCGCACGAACCATCCCGCCAGTCCCACGTGATCGGGATGGTGGTGCGTGAGGATCAGCCGGCGGAGCGGCCTGCCGCCCAGCGGTCCCGAAATGAAACGATCCCAGATCGCGCGGATCTTCCCGGTGTCGAGGCCCGTGTCGATCACCGTCCACCCGTCGCCGTCGTCGAGCGCGAAGACGTTGACGTGGTCGAGCCGCATCGGCAGCGGTACGCGCAGCCAGAGGATGCCGTCGGCGATTTCCACGGCCTCGCCCGGGTCCGGAGGCGACTCCAGCGGGTAGCGGATGCCCGGTGCCGGCTGATCCATCATGCGGCGAGGTCGCCGGGACCGAGAGCGAAGACCGCCGCGCCCTCGCGGGCCTGCGCCAGAAGCGCGCCGTGTTCGGGCAGGAGGCACCGGACGTAGAAGCCGGCGAGCGCGGCACGCGAGGATCCTTCGCCCGCGGCGACCGCCGCCCTCAGGTGGAAGTGCGCTCCGAGCACGCGGGCGAAGGCGCGCTGGTAGGGTACGGCGCCTGCGAAGCGGGTCTGCGCATCCTGTTCGAGAAGCCATTCGGTCGTCTCGCGCAGGCTTTCGGCGGCGCTCCAGACCGATCGCGCCAGATCGGGGGAAGCGGCGCGGGCGGCCTCGGCGCCCTGCTCGATCTCGTCGAGCAGCCGGAAGGCCGCGTCGCCGCCGTCCATCATCTTGCGTCCGACGAGGTCCATTCCCTGGATGCCGTTCGTGCCCTCGTAGATCGCCGAGACCCGGATGTCGCGGAAGTATTGCGCGGCGCCCGTCTCCTCGACGAAGCCCATGCCGCCGTGGACCTGAATGCCCTCGTTCGCAACCGCGATGCCGGTGTCGGTGCAGAACGATTTGGCGATCGGCGTCAGGACGGCGGCGCGTTCCGCCCAGTCCGCGTCGCCGGTGGCCTTCGCCATGTCGATGGCCACCGCGCAGGACAGCGCGATCGCCCGCGCCGCCTGCGTATCGGCTTTCATCGAGGCGAGCATCCGTCGGACGTCTGCGTGCTCGATGATCGTGCCCGAGCCGCCCACGCGCCCCTGCACACGGTCCTCCGCATAGGCGAGCGCGTGCTGATAGGCGGCCTCGGCCACGCCCACACCCTGGATGCCGGTCCCGAGGCGGGCGTTGTTCATCATGGTGAACATCGCGGCCATGCCGCCGTTCTCCTCACCGACGAGCCAGCCCCTGGCACCATCGTACTCCATCACGCAGGTCGGCGAGGCATGGAGGCCGAGCTTGTGTTCGAGGCTCACCACTCGAAGACTGTTGCGCGCACCGGGATTGCCGGCCGCATCCGGGATCTGGCGCGGCACGAGGAACAGGCTGATCCCTTTCGTCCCCGGCGCCGCTCCGGGAAGCCGCGCGAGCACGAGATGGCAGACGTTGCCGATGAAATCGGCGTCGCCCCAGGTGATGTAGATCTTCTGCCCGGTGATCCGGTAGGTACCGTCGGCGTCCGGCTCCGCCCGCGTCCTGAGCGCGCCCACGTCCGAGCCGGCCTGCGGTTCGGTCAGGCTCATGGTGCCGAACCATTCGCCGGCGATCAGTTTCGGCAGGTAGAGCCGGCGCAGCTCCTCGGAGGCGTGCGCGTGCAGAGCCTCGATCTGGCCCTGCGCCAGAAGCGGCTGAAGCTGGATCGACAGGCAGGCGCCCGCCATCATCTCGTTGAGCGCCGTCGTCAGCGTCTGCGGCAGCCCCAGCCCGCCGTGTTCGGCCGGGGCGGAACAGGCGATCCAGCCGCCCTCCGCGATGGCGCGATAGCCGTCGGCGAAGCCGGGCGCGGTCCGCACGACCCCGTTCTCGAGCATCGCGGGTGTCTGGTCGCCCACTCGCTGGAGCGGCGCGAGAACTTCCTCGCAAAGCCGCGCCGCGCCGGTCAGCATGGCGTCGGTCATCTCTCCCCCGGCCTCGGCGAACAGGTCGGTTCGGGTCACGCCGCCGAAGCCCACGACGTGGTCGAACAGGAACCGGAACTCGTCGACAGGCGCGCGATACGGCATGACTTTCTCTCCGACGGCTTTTCTTCGCGCGGCGCATCCTGTATCGCCGCCCAGCCGGCGCCGAAGATGGTCGGCGCAGGCCGAACCATCAACAGCGACGCAGCGTCACGACCATGGCCGATCTCCCGACCGAACGCCTCGAAGCGGACGACGCGGGCCTCGAAGCCGCCGCTGCGATCCTGCGCGCGGGGGGGCTCGTCGCGTTCCCGACCGAGACCGTCTACGGGCTCGGCGCCGATGCGCGCAACGATCGCGCCGTGGCCCGCGTGTTCGAGGCGAAGGGCCGTCCGCGGTTCAACCCGCTGATCGCCCATGTCGCCGATGCGGACGCCGCCCGCGCGATCGCCCGGTTCACCCCCGAGGCGGATCGCCTGGCCTCCGCCTTCTGGCCCGGACCTCTCACGCTGGTGCTGCCTCTGAAGGCGGGCGCGGGCGTTTCTCCGCTGGTGACGGCCGGTCTGGACACCGTCGCGGTGCGGGTCCCGGCGCATCCGCTGGCGCGGCGGCTTCTGCGCGCCGCCGGCGGACCGGTCGCCGCGCCCTCGGCGAACCCCTCCGGCAGGCTCAGCCCGACGCGCGCCGAGGATGTGTTGGACACGCTCCGCGGCCGCATTGAGGCCGTGCTGGATGGCGGCCCCTGCCCGGTCGGCGTGGAATCGACGATCGTCGCCCTTGACGGAGAAGCCCGCCTTCTGCGGCCCGGCGGCCTCCCGCCCGAGGCCATCGAGGCCTGCCTCGGCGCGCGCCTCCCGGCGCATGTCGAGGCCGGGGCGCCCACGTCCCCGGGGCAACTCGCCTCCCACTATGCGCCCGAAGCGCAGGTGCGGCTGGACGCGGACGCGGCGGAGCCGGGCGAAGTCCTGCTCGGCTTCGGCCAGACGGGCGGCGATCTGAACCTTTCCCCGACGGGCGACCTGACGGAGGCCGCCGCCAATCTGTTCCACCATCTGAGAGACCTCGACCGGAGCGCCGCCCGCATCGCCGTGGCCCCGATTCCCGATCACGGCCTCGGGCGCGCGATCAACGACAGGCTGCGCCGGGCCGCGGCGCCGCGAAACTAGGCCCGCCCGGCCGAAGACGACAGCAGGAGCGCGTCGACCCCCAGCACCTTGAGCGCCGCGCTCCACTTGTCCCCGTCGTCGGTGTCGAAGACGAGGTTTCCCGTCGCGTCGCAGGTCAACCACCCGTTCCGCTGGATCTCGCTCTCGATCTGTCCCGGCCCCCAGCCGGCATAGCCGAGCGCGAGCAGCGCCGACTTCGGCCCCCTGCCCTGCGCCATGTCCTCGAGAATCTCGAGCGTGGCGGTCATCCCGAACGCCTCGTTGACGCCGAGCGTCGCGCCCGCGCGCCCGTAGTCCGCGGAGTGCAGCACGAAGCCGCGCCCGTGTTCGACGGGGCCGCCGACATGGACGGGCAGCCGGATCGGATTCGGCCCGGCCTCGATTCCGAGCTGCTCGAGCAGGTCGCCGAACGCGAGATCCGGCGCGGGCTTGTTCACGATCAGCCCCATGGCGCCTTCGTCCGAATGCGCGCACATGAAGACCACGCTCTTGTCGAATCGCGGGTCGCCCATTCCGGGCATGGCGATCAATAGCTTGCCACTCAGGTCCACAGAACCATCCCCATGACTGTTCGGTGCCATTGGATAATGCCAGAGACGATCACGTCAAATCCGACAAATGACACGGTCCCGTCATTTCGCCGCTTTGTGATTTCCAGTCCCGGCGCCGCTGGCTAGGGTCGCGCCATGACGAAAAGGCTTTTCTTCCTCGCGACAACTCTCCTGACCGCGACCTCCGCCGCGGCCGAGATTCCGGCCAGCGTCGCCTCGGCCGAGCTTCTGCCGGGCTGGCGGGAGGCATCCGGAGAGCATGTGGCGGCGATTCGCATCAGCCTCGCTCCGGGCTGGAAGACCTACTGGCGCGCGCCCGGAGACGCGGGCATCCCGCCGCATTTCGACTGGTCGGGGTCGCGCAACCTCGCCGGATGGTCGGCCGTCTTCCCCGTCCCGCATGTCTTCCACCAGAACGGCATCCGCTCGGTCGGCTATTCCGAGGACGTCGTCATCCCGATCCGCGTCACCCCCGCCGATGCGTCGGCTCCGGTCAGCCTTGGCGGCCGACTGGAGATCGGTGTCTGCGAGGAGGTGTGCATTCCCGTCAGCTTCGACATCGCGGCTCAGTTGCCCGTCGGCGGGGTTCACGACGCCCGGATCGGCGCCGCGCTCGACCACCAGCCGATCCCGGCGGCGGCGGCAGGTGTCGCGACGGTGACCTGTTCTGTCGAGCCGATCGCCGACGGGATCCGGCTCACCGCGGACATCGACATGCCGCCGATGGGCGGCGAGGAGGTCGCGGTGCTCGAACTGCCCGACCCGGCGATCTGGATCTCCGAAGCCGAGATGCGCCGCGATGGCGGCACCCTGACCGCCGTGGCCGAGATGGTTCCGCCGAGCGGCAAGCCGTTCATCGTCGATCGCTCCGAGGTGCGGATCACCGTGCTGGCCGACGACCGGGGCGTGGACATTCAAGGCTGCACGGGAGGCTGAGGCGCGGGCCTCACGCCCGGCCGGGCCGCCGGCCGATCAGCAGCGCGCTCACCGCCCAGACCAGAACGACAACCGCCGCCGCGCCGGCCACGAACAGGCCGAAGGCCATCCCGGGCGCCACCGCTTCGCCCGGCAGCGCGGCGGACAGCGGCGCCGGCAGGCCGCCCGTCACCAGGACGGAGCCCAGCGTGACCGCGAAAATCGCCGCCACGCCCGCCGCCGCGACGCCCGTCGCGATGCCGACAGGGCCCGACTTCGACAGGCCCAGCACCGCCCGCCGCATCGACCGGAAGAGCCGCCCGATGTCGTGCTGCATCGCCAGGAGCGCCGGCACCACCATGAGCACCAGAACCAGACCGAAGCCCAGTCCGTAGACCAGCGTGATCACCGTGGGCTTGAGGAACTGCGCGTCCTGCGATGTCTCGTAGAGCAGCGGCGTGAGACCGAGGACCGTCGTCGCCGTGGTCAGAAGCACCGGCCTCAGCCGGTCGGCCGTGCCGTCGATGATCGCGGGAATCAGTCCCCGGTCTTGCGCGTAGTCGTCGATGGTCGTCACCAGCACGATCGAGTCGTTGATGATGATGCCGATCATGCCGATGATCCCGACGACCGAGAACAGCGAAAGCGGAACCTCCCAGAGGTAGTGTCCCCAGATCGTGCCGACGAGGCCGAACGGGATGATCGCCATCACGATCACCGGCCGCGTCCAGCTCGAGAACACCCAGGCCAGGGTGAGGAAGATCCCGGCAAGGCAGAGCGCGAGGCCCGTCGCGGCATCGGCGAGGAAGGCGCGCTCCTGCTCCGCAAGACCCGAAAGCCGCGTCTGGACGCCGAATTCCTCCTCGATCGCGGGCACGATCGTCTCCTCGAGCGCCGTCATGATCTCGGTCGCCCGCGCGGGATCGTCTTCGGAAATGTCGCCCGTCACCGACACGAGCCGGATGCCGTTTTCCCGCCGGATCGTCGAGAAGCCGGTGCGGCTTTCCACGGTCACGATGTCGGCGAGCGGCACGTAGACGCCCGGCCCCGCCCGGACCTGCAGCCGGTCGAGAAAGTCGGCCGTCAGTTCCCCCGCCGGCAGTTCCACCCGGATCGCCGCCGACCGCGGCCCGTCGGGATAGGTCGCGGCCTCGATGCCGTTCAGCTGGTCCCGGAGAAGGCGGCCGAGCTGGTCGATCGTCACGCCCAGCGCCTGTCCCTGCGGGGTCAGGTCGAGGATCAGCTCCTCCTTGTCGTAGGAGAGGTTGTCCTCGACGCCGGAGACCTCCGGATACTGGCTCACCTGCGTCTTGAGGGATTCCGCCGCGGCCTTCAGCGTCTCCGACTCCGCCCCGTAGATCTGAACGTCGAGCGCATCGCCGCCCGGTCCGCCGCGCCAGCCCCGGAAGCTCACCGTCTCGAGCATCGGGTGACGCGGCACCGCGTCCTGGAGTGCGCCGACGAAGGCGAAGGACGAATATGGCCTGAGATCGGCGTCGATCAGCTCGATCGCGATCGATCCCAGAAGCGACTCGTCCTTTGTGTCCGCCCCGGCGAGCGCCCGCCCTGTCGAGCCCCCGATCTGCGCCACGACGTAGAGAAGCGGGTTGCGCCCGTGCTCCTCCTCGTACTGCGCGCCGAGGTCGTCGACGGTCGCCTGAAGCTGACGCATGAACTCGACCGTGTCCTCGCGCGTGGCGCCGGGCAGCATCGCGAAGTTGCCCGAGACCGATGACAGCTCCGGCGCGTTGAAGAAGCGCCACTGCACGTCACCCTTCACAAACAGCGCGACTTGCGTGGCGAGGACCACGAAGACGGCGGCGAAAACCGGATAGCGGGCCCAGATGACGCCGGCGATGAACGGCCGGAACAGCGTCTCGCGCACCCAGCGGAAGCCCTTGTTGACCTGCCGCGAGGGCCAGTCGTACCAATGCTCTTTCGCCGTGTGCGCGAGCGCATGCGCCATGTGATTGGGCAGGATCAGGAAGCACTCGACCAGCGAGGCGAGCAGCACGACGATCACCGTGAACGGGATGTCGGCGATGAGGTCCCCGAAGCGCCCACCGATCGCGACCAGTCCGAAGAAGGCGATGATGGTCGTCACCGTGGACGAGAAGACCGGCATGAACATGCGCCGCGCGGCATTCTCCGCCGCGGTCGCCGGATCCTCGCCCAGCCGCCGCGCCCTGAAATCCGCGTGCTCGCCCACGACGATGGCGTCGTCGACTACGATCCCCAATGTCAGGATCAGCGCGAACAAGGAGATCATGTTGAAGGTGAGACCGGCCGCGTACATGATCGCGACGGCGGCGATCATCGCCACCGGGATGCCCGCCGCCACCCAGAACGCCGTGCGCGCGTTCAGGAACAGGAAGAGGAGCCCCACGACCAGGGCGAGCCCCAGCGCGCCGTTCGACAGCAGGATGTTGAGCCGGGCGGTGATCGCCTCGGCCCGGGTCCGGATCAGGTCGATCGACACGCCTTCGGGGAGGCCCAGTTCCATCTCCGCCGCGATGTCCTCGACCTTGCGCTGGATGTCGATGGCATCGCCCTGCTCCGACCGGTCGACCCGGACCGAGATGCCCGGATCGGCTCCGACGAAATACGCGATGTCCCGGTCGACGCCCTCCACGCGGATGTCGGCGACGTCGCCGACGGTCAAGGTCGAGCCGTCGGGGTTCGACCGGAGCACGATGTCCGCGATCTGGTCCGCGCTGCGTTTCTCGACCCCCGTGCGGACGCGGGCCGACCCCGCCACATCGCCGGCCGGCGCGGTATCGGTCTCCGCCGCGATCGCATTGGCGATCTCGCGCATCGTGACGTCGTGACGGATCAGCTGGATCGACGGCACCTCGACGATCGTCTCGGGCGCGGCGATCCCCTGGATCGTCGTGCGCGTGACACCGGCCGCGAACAGCCGGACGGTGAATTCGTCGGCGAAACGCGCGAGTTGCGAAACGTCCACCGGCCCGGTGATCACCACGTCCGTCACCCGGTCACGCCAGCCGCCGCGGCGCACCCGCGGGTCGTCGGCTCCTTCAGGCAGGTTCGAGACCGCGTCGACCGCCGCCTGCACGTCGTCCGCCGCGCGGCTCATGTCCCAGCCCGGCTCGAACTCGATCTCGACGCTGGCCGATCCCTCCCGCGACCGCGCCTCCGTTCCCGTCACGCCCTCCACGGCCAGAAGAGCCGGCTCGAGCACCTGCACGATGGCCGTGTCGACATCCTCGGCCCCCGCGCCGTCCCAGCGGACGGATACATCGACCTCGTCGATGACGACGTCCGGGAAGAACTGCGCGCGCATGTTCGGAAACGCGGTGAGGCCGAGCACGAGCAGGACGACCAGCAGGAGGTTCGCCGCGGTCCGGTGCCGCGCGAAGTAGGAGAGAACGCCCCCCGCCGCACCGCCATGGGCCATCCGGGCCATGGATCAGCCCCCCATCCTGGATTCGATGCGTTCGACCATCCGGGCCGGCACCCGGTCCTGCCTGAGCTGCGCGAGCACCCGCTCCTTCGCATCCGCCGGCATGAACCGGCTGCCTTCCACGAAGGCCATGAGCCGCGCGCGGCGATCGGGATCGAGTTCCACGAGGTCCGGCCCTTCGGGCGCCGCGGCCTCGCCCGGCGTCGCCGGCCGTACCGGGCGCACCTTGATGCCGGCGCCCAGGAGCGGCGTGCGCTCGGCGACGATGTCCTGGCCCGCGAGCGCCCGCGCGCGGACGATCACCTGATCGCCCTGGCGGCGGAGCACCTCGACGGTCGCCTCGCCTAGCCGCTCGTCCTCGCCGACGACGAGCACGCGCCCGGCGGGATCGACCGCGGACGCAGGCAGGAGCGCGACGTCTTCGAGCGGATCCTCCTCGACGCGAACCGTCACGAAATCCCCGGGCCGGAAGCCCGCCGCTTCGTCAAGGCGCGCGAAGATAAGCCGCCCGGTCTGCCCCTCGCCCACCGCCGCGCTCTCGCGGCTGATCGCGCCGGAGGTCACGATGTCGGCGCCCATCACGTCGAGCGAGACGACGACCGGCAGCCCTTCGAGCCGCCCGGTCTCGTCCAGCAATCGCGCATATTGCGAGGTCGAGACCCGGAACGACACCTCGAGCGCTTCGGGATCCACGATCTGCGCGATGCGTTCGTTCGGAGAGACCAGCCCGCCTTCGACGACGGCCACGTCGCTCAGCACGCCCGAGAACTGGGCGTGGATCTCGGTGTCCGCGAGCCGCCTTTCCGCCTCGGCGAGCGCGATCTCCTGACGTTGAAGAGAGGTTCGCGCCTGATCGATCCGCGTCTCGGCCTGGGCCGTCCCCTGACGGCGCGAGAGGACCGCCTGCCGCGCCGCCGCCGCCGCGAGTTCGGCGGTCTCGACCGCGGCCTCGGTGCCCACACCGCGGTCCAGAAGGTCGCGCTGCCGCTTCAGCGCCCGCTCCCGCAGCCGCGCCTGTTCCTCAGCCGAGACGAGATCGTCCTGCGCCAGAGTGATGTTGCGCTCGGCGTCGCGCAGGTCCGCCTGCGCTTCCGCCAGCGCCGCCTGGGCGAGGTCGAGCGCCGATTGCGCGTCCGCCGGGTCGATCTGGACGAGCAGGTCGCCCGCCGTCACCGATCCGCCGTCCTCGACGGCGTCCGCGACCCAGACGACCGCGCCGCCGGCCGCCGCGCGCAGCTCGAGCGTCCGGCGGCTCCGCACCTCTCCGAAGGTCGACAGCACCGGCGCCACCGTCGTCGGCGCGACCGTGACCACGTTGACGGCGATCACCCGCTCGCGTGCCGGACGCTCCGGCGCCTCGCGCGCCCAGCGCGCCTCGAGCGCGCCATAGACGATATTGCCCGCAAGGGCGACGAGCCCGAGCGTGACCGACAGGAGGAACACGCCGATCAGGCTGTTGCGCAGAAATTTCATGCAGAGCGGTCCCTGGCCCGTAGCGGAATGTCTTATATCTAGGGTGACGCCCGAAAACGCCAAGCGACAAGACCGTTACGAGCGAGGACGTTACTTCCGTCGCCTGTGCTCGTCCAGCCTGGGCAGAATCTCGACGAAGTTGCACGGTCGGTGGCGATAGTCGAACTGCCACTTCAGGATCTCGTCCCACGCGTCCTTGCAGGCCCCGGTGCTGCCGGGCAGCGCGAAAAGATAGGTGCCGTTCGCCACCCCTCCCGTCGCCCGCGACTGCACGGCAGAGGTTCCGATCTTCTGCATCGACACGATGGTGAAGACCGTGGAGAAGGCCTCGATCTCCTTTTCGTAGACGTCCCGGTGCGCCTCGATGGTCACGTCCCGTCCCGTCAGCCCGGTGCCGCCCGTCGTGATCACCACGTCGATGGCCGGATCGTCAGCCCAGGCGCGCAACTGGTCGGCGATTTCCCCCCGCTCGTCGGGCAGGATCGCGCGCGCGGCGACAATGTGCCCCGCCCCCGCGATCCGGTCGGCCAGCGTCTGCCCCGAGCGGTCCTCCTCCAGCGTGCGCGTGTCGCTGACCGCCAGCACCGCGATCCGGACCGGCAGGAACTCCTTCGTCTCGTCGATCCGGCTCATGTCCTCAGCCTCGCCTGCAGCATCAGAAGATCGTGCCACGCCTCCTTCTTCGCATGCGGATTGCGCAGAAGGTAGGCGGGATGGAACATCGGCAGCGCCGGCCGTCCCAGCGCCTCGGTCCACTGTCCCCTGAGCCGCGTGATGCCCTTCCGGCCCAGAAGCGCCTGGCAGGAATGGTTCCCCATCAGCACGAGGACCTCCGGATCCACCAGCTCGACGTGCCGCCGGACGAAGGGCAGCATCATGCCCATCTCCTCGGCGCTCGGGTCGCGGTTCTGCGGCGGTCTCCACGGCAGCACGTTGGTGATGTAGAGCGCGTGGTCCGCATCGGGCAGGTGCCGCCCGAACCCGATCGCCTCGAACATCCGGTCGAGAAGCTGACCCGCGCGCCCGACGAACGGCACCCCCTGAAGATCCTCCTCGCGCCCCGGCGCCTCGCCCACGATCATCACCCGCGCGTCGGGATTGCCGTCGGCGAAGACGAGGCTCCGCGCGCCCTTCTTCAGGTCGCACCGGTCGTAGGCGGCGAGCGCGTCGCGCAGCGCCGGCAGATCCGCCGCCGCCTCCGCGAGCCGCCGGGCCTCGGTCACCGGGTCGACCTCGTCGGCCGGCGGACGCGGCGCCGCGGGCTCCCGCGCGGCGCGTCCCGGCTTCGGCGGCGCGGCGGACAGCTCGTACCGGTTCACCGGACTGTCGCCGATCGCCTCGTCCGCGCCGAGTTCGATCTGCCAGAGGAGAAGCGCCTTCGCGGCGTGAAAATCGAGATCGATGCCCATGAGTCGGAACTCTAGATCAGCACGGCCCCGGACGCCATTCGGCCGTTGCCGGCCTCCATCTGTCCGGAAATATCCTCGGGGGAGCGCGAGGGGGCGGACGGCCCCCTCGCATCGGTCCGGCG
>CAYTBD010000028.1:0-13856 GCA_964435755.1 uncultured Rhodobacterales bacterium | reverse complement strand
CGTTGGAGTCGTTCCAGCCCGCGAAAATGCCCGAGGACTGGAAGTCGCCGCCGCTGAAGTCGCCCGTTGGCGTGCCGGACTGGAGGACCACGAGCGTTCCACCCCCGAAGCGACTTCCAGAGATCGTCATTCCGTTGATCTTCACCTCGTCGAATGGCGTTCCGACGGCCGCCGAAGCGCCGAAGTTATCAAGAACCACGTCTACGACGCCCCGGTCAAAATCAACGGAAACGGTGGCGTCGCCCGGCCGCAAGTTAAAGTCGTCTCCGGTCTTCGGAGTCACGAGCACTTCTGAAGTCGCGATGCCGGTGTATACGGCGGTGCCGGACGCAGCCGCCAAGAGGCCATCGCTGGTGAAGCGTCCGATAATGCCGTTTTGCACGAAGCGTTCGACGCCGCGAGTGTACTCGACCCTCAGGAACCGCATGTCGCTGTACTGCGAGGGGGATTGTCCGTCCGGTGTGCCGACGATGGCGAAGTTGTCGCCATCCTGTTGAAAGAAATTCGTCCCATCGGGAGACGACTGCGTCTCTTCCTGAAGGAATTCCGCAAACCCGTCGTCAATGAAGATGACCGAGCCGAAGTCTCCCCCGCTTCCGCCTTCAATGTTCCGCAGAGCAGCCTCATCCAGATTCGACGAGGGCGCCCAGAATGTCGCGCCCTTCAGCGTGATCGGAGGGGCGCCACCCGATCCGCCGCCGCTGCAGGCGGCAAGGCCCGCCAGGGAAGCGGCGCCGATCAGCGCGGGGACCCGGCGGATGAGGTCAGTAATAGTCGTAGCCATAGCCGCTTTCCATGTGGCGGCACTTGTTCAGCACGACGCCCAGAACGTTGGTCTGACCGGCGATTTCCTTTTCGCAGGTATCGATCTGCTCGATCGTCGTGGAATCGGCGCCCGCGACAAGGATGCAGCAGTCCACGTTCTTGAGAAACGCCATCGTGTCGTCCGTGACGAGCATCGGCGGCATGTCGAAGATCATGATGTCGGGCTGATGGGTCTTCTCGATCTCGGCGAGCACCTGCGTCGTCCGGTCGGACAGCAGGATCTCGGACGGATTGCGTTCGGGATGATAGTTCATGCCGATCGCAGCGGTTTCGCCGAACCGGACGGCCTGCTTGTGGAACGGCACGCGGCCCGCGAGCACTGCAGCGAAGCCTTCCTCGCCCTTGTGGCCGAAGATGCCGGCAATGGACGGCCGTCTCATGTCGAGATCGCAGAGGATCGTCCGGCGGTCCGCCTGCCGCGCGAGAGAGACGAGGAGGTTCGCGCAGGTGGTCGACTTTCCCGCCGCCTTGTCCGGGGAGGTGACGGCGACGCGCTTCCAGTCGTTCTGCCGCATGAGCTGAACGACGCGGGTCCGAAGAATGTCGATCGAGTTGGTTTCAGGTCCGGTTCCCATCGCGACGACGCGGGATTTCGCGATGTGCGCGCGGTCCCAGGTTGGAGTGGGGATCTCTTCCCAGGGCCCCGTCCTGGCGATGGGTTCGCCCGTGCCGGCGGCCGACGGATGCGCCGGCTGGCGGGATTCCCGCTGCGTGCGGGCTTTTTCGATGGCAGCCTGAAGGCGTTCCATGTGTGTTACTCCATTGGCCGTTTAAAGGCCGAACCGGCTCATCGCACGATCAGCAAGAAGATCGAGCGGCATGTATTCGACGTGCAGGAAGTAAAGCCCCGCCGGAATGCCCACCGCGATCAGCGCGATGACCGCCATGAGCGCCCCCCTCTTGCGGAAGCTCTCGTTTCGGGTCGCGATATACGGGACCGTGCCCAGCGGCGTGATCTGCAGCGCTCTCGTGAGGTCCGCCGGCCGGCGCACGGTCCTGTTCATGAATTCGAGAAGGACAACGATCGCCGTCGCCAGCCCGAGAGATGCCACGAAGCCGCCCGCGGCGATCAGGGGGCGATTTGGGCTATCGGGCTGGCGCGGCACGGCGGCCTGCCTCAGCACCGAAATACGTTCCCCCTTCGAGGTGAGCTCGATCCGCTCTCCGACGGCGGCAGCGGCAAGTCGCGACGTCGCCGCATTGTAGCGCGACTGAATGTTGGCATAGTCGCGTTCAAGAGCCTGAAGCGTGATCGAATTGGAAGGCGTGCGGGCGATCGCATCCTTGAGCTCCTCGAGCTCGCTGTTGACGATCTCCGTCTGCTCGTCGATGTACTCGACCCGCGAATCTATCTCGCCAAGCTGGAGGTTCAGCAAGGCCTGGTTGGGGTCGACCGCATCGTCCACGGCCCCAGAGGATTCCGCAACCCTGCTCTCGAGCTGTTCGATCCGTGTCTGCAGCACGCGGACCCGCGGGTTTTGTTCCGAATACAGTGCCCGCGCGCTTTCAAGCTCGTCCTGGAGCTGCTGGAGCTGCCGCTGGTCCGGGCTCAGCGCCGATTGAGGAGCGCCGGCGACACGACCGGTGGCTTCGAAGATCTCGATGATCCTGCGTCGTTGATCCAGCAGCGAATCCCGGTCGCGTGCGAGCTGTGCAAGCCGCTCCGTCAGCAGAGATTGCCGGTTCATCCGGTAATCCATGCCTTCCGGCAGAGCGTCGATGTTGGAGTTCTTGAATTCGAGGATGCGCTGGCTCTGAAGGTCGAGATCCTGACTGAGCCTCTCCGCCTCCTGCTCGAAGAAACTGAGCGTCTCCTCCGCGATTCCCGTCCGCATCTGCACGTTTGCCTGAAGCACCCGGGTGACATACTCGTTCACGACCTCGGCGGTGACGGACGGTCTTCCGGCCGAAAACGAGATGGTCAATGTCCGGGCGCTGCTGCTGCGGCCGAAGGCGCGACTGAACCCGGTCTGGGCGCGCATGCGATCGACGATGACATCCGGGGCGAGTTCCGACCTGTTGGGGAAGACATCGAACTTGTCTGCGATGTCCAGCAGATTCGCGCGGGTCAGGAGCCGCTGTTCGATGATCTCGAGCTGTTCCTCGGCATTGTCAGCCACCGTCGACGACGCGAGGTCCCCGGGGATCTGCGGTGATTCGACCAGAAGCAGCGCCTCTGCCCGGTATGTGGTCGGAAGTGTGAGGGCAATGTAGACGCTCACTCCGGTCAGAACGCCCGTGATCACGAAGATCAGCGGAAGGCGCTTGAAAAGGATCGAGGCGTAAAAGCGCAGTTCACTGTTCATGGGAGAGCGTCCTCGGACCCGGTGTAACCAGCAAAAAAGACCCCATCGGCGATCACCTGATCGACGATCGACGACAGCACCAGCTTTTCGTCTGCGGTTGCGGCATAGACCATCGCGAAATCACAAAGCTGGTTCACAAGACGCGGAATCCCGCGAGATGCCTCGTATACCCGTTCGCAAGCCTGCTTCGTGAACTCGTTGCCTTGCCCGCCCGCGATCCGCAGACGATGTGCAATATAGGCAGCGACCGTTTCGCGATCCATCCCGGTCAGGTGGAAGCTCGCGACAACCCGCTGCGCGAACTGCCGAAGCTCGGGACGGCGCACCATGTCGCGCAACTCCGGCTGGCCCACCAGAACGAGTTGAAGAAGCTCGTCCTTGTTGGCGTTGACGTTCGTGAGCATCCGCAGTTCCTCGAGACCTTCCAGCGACAGGTTCTGAGCCTCGTCGATGATGAGAATGCAGCGCCGGCCTTCGCCGTATTCTATGATGAGGAACTCCTGGAGCAGCTGGAAGAGCTGCACGTAGTCGGTCGCGCCGCTTGTATCGACGTCCAGAGCGTAGAGAACCCAGCGGATCAACTCACCCCGGCCGCCCTGCGCGTTCGAGATGAGGCCGACCGTCACGTCGTCCTCGATCGACTTCAGGAGCTTCTGTACCAGCGTCGTCTTGCCGGCGCCGACCTCACCGGTGATTACCGTGATCGGGGACCGTGTCAGTATGCCGTACTCAAGGATGGAGTAGGCGCGCCGGTGCAGCGGCGTCCAGTAGATGAACTCCGGATCCGGCAACAGGGTGAACGGGCGTTCCCGGAGATTGAAATGCTCGGTGTACAGCCCGGTGTCGGACATCATCGTCAAAGGGTTTGCTCCGTTGCAGGCACTTTCACTCGCACTACGCTTCAGACTTGGCTTCGGACGTGGACACCGCGTCTTTCGCCTAACCAACGGACGTCAGCATACGCAACTTCTATAGTATAGCTGCGCTCAGAACACCTGTATTGCAACAGAAGCGCCCGTTTCTGTTTCCAAAAGGGACACGAACGCCGCATGCTGGCGGTTGTCCGTGCGATTCAGCCAAAGATGGCGTCTTTCCGCGGTCTCTCTGCTTCCGGCCGACACGAATCGACCGCCGCGGTTTGTTGCCGGACAGGAGCCAGAAAGGGACGAATCGGGAGGATCGTCGGCTGAAAGCCTGCGATTCCGGCGAGCATGTGACGGCTTTCCGTGCAGGCGCAGAGGTAGCTCCAGGGGTCGAATCGGCGCGTGATCATTGAAAACAAACACTTACGCGATTAGGACAAGTTTAATCGAGTTACAGGAGGTTTGCTCTGAAGCCTGGCGAATGCTAAAAGCTGAAGGGTCACCTGAGGGGTTGTTAGGGTGTCTTGAGGGGGGCGGAGCTGTTCGCCTGGTACCAGTAACAAAAGGGCACGGACCTTTTGGTCGGTGTGAGAGTGTATGACGGCTCATTTTAACTCTCTGAACGACGCAGTTCTCGCGGACGTGTGGGAAGGGCGTGTCGAGACGACACGACGCCCGGGTTTCTACAGAAATTTCGGCAAGCGCGCTCTCGAGACGCTGCTTGTCGTCCTTGCGTCGCCTGTAGTTCTTCCTCTGACCTTCCTGTTGGCGCTGCCGATCCTTCTGCGGGGGGAGGCGCCGTTCTACGCGCAGCGGCGCGTCGGGAAGGGTGGCCGGACCTTCGTCATGTGGAAGCTTCGCTCAATGGTTTCCGACGCGGACGAGCGCCTGGCAAACTATCTTAGAGAGAATCCGGGCGCCCGCGAAGAATGGGCGCGCCACCAGAAGCTGCGGGACGATCCGCGTGTAACGCCTTACGGTCGCTTTCTACGCAAGTCCTCTCTCGACGAGGTTCCACAGCTCTGGAACGTCATCCTCGGCGACATGGCCCTGATCGGTCCCCGTCCGATGATGCCGCACCAGCGGGCTCTGTACCACGGGCTCTCCTACTACGCGATGCGCCCCGGCGTGTCTGGCTTCTGGCAGGTCTCGGACCGGAACGAATGCGAATTCGCGAGCCGCGCGATGTTCGACGATCGATACGATCGAGAAGTCTCCTTTACGACGGACATCCGCCTTATCTTCAAGACAATTCGGGTGATGCTCCGCGGCACCGGCGTCTGAGACGTGGGTAACGCAAACTTTCGGGTTCCCACGGCTGGGAAATGTCGAACGGTGGTTTTAGTGTAACGCTGGGTGGGCAAGCGTTAGGCGAAGAAAATGAATACAGGTTCAAGGTTTCTGGTCGCAGTCTCGTTTTCTGCGGTGATGCTTCTCGCGGCATGCGATACGGCTGAGGAGCGGGCCGAAGGGCATTACGAGAACGCGGTTGAGCTCATCGGGGAGGGTGACGTCGACCGCGCCCTGATCGAACTCCGAAACGTTTTCCAGTTGAACGCGCAACATGTCGAGGCGCGCAGGCTCTACGCCCAGACCATGCTCGAGCGCGGGCGGATCCGGGAGGCGTTCGGCAACTATACTCTGGTATCCGAGCAACTCCCCGACGACCTCGACAGCCGGATCAGGCTGGCCCGCCTCGCGGTCGAGGTTCAGGACTGGGAAGAGTTCGAACGCCACGCGACCCGGGCGCAGCAAGTCGCGCCAGACGATCCCGAAACCGAGGCGGTGTGGCTGGTCAAGCAGTTCCGCGACGCGGTCGTGGCTGAAGACGCGCCGGCACGCGAAGCGGTTGCCGGCGAACTGAAGCAGTTGCTGGAGCAGCGCCCTGACGACACGCTCATCCGCCGGGTCCTCATCGAGGACAACATCATGGCGCAGCGTTTCTCGAGCGCCCTCGAGGAGGTTGATGCCGCGCTCGCCGCCGATCCCGATCAACCGGAACTCAAGCAGATGCGCCTTGCCCTCCTGCTGCAGCTCGGAGACGAGGCGGAATTCGAGACGCAGCTCGTTGAAATGGTCGAAGATGACCCCGAAGACGCTGAATCACGCGATGCGCTGATGCGGTGGTACATGTCGCAGGGGAGGACCGAGAGGGCCGAAGAGCTTCTTCGAACCAAAGCGTCCGCAGAAGGTGCGAGCACCGAGGACCGCGTCCAGTATATCGCCTTCATTCGCCAGACGCGCGGCGCAGACGCGGCTCGCGAGGAAATCGACACGATGCTCGAGGCCGGGCACGATGCGGTCGTCCTCCGGGCCCTGCGTGCGGGGCTCGATTTCGACGCGGGCAACCAGGATGAGGCCATCGCTGAGATGGAAGACATCATCGCGGGTGCCGAGACCAGCGACGTGATCCGCGACGTGAAGGTTTCACTCGCCAGGCTTCTCTCGGCCACCGGGAACGAAGTCGGGGCGCGCCAGAGAATTGAGGAGGTCCTGGCCGAGGACGCCACCCATGTCGAGGCGCTGAAGATGCGCGCGGGCTGGCTGATCGAACAGGATTCGCCCGATGAAGCGATCAACGCGCTCAGGACTGCGCTCGATCAGGCGCCGCGCGATTCCGAGATAATGACGCTCATGGCATCCGCGTATCTGAGAAGCGGAAGCAGGGAGCTCGCCGGCGAGATGCTGTCTCTGGCTGTCGATGCGTCAAACAACGCTCCGGAAGAGGCTATCCGCTATGCCAGATTCCTGATCGCGGATGAAAAGCTCGACATCGCGGAGCCGGGGCTGGTCGACGCGCTTCGCCGCGCCCCAGGGAATCTCGGCATCCTGACCGAACTCGGCCGCGTTTATGTCGGTCAGGGAGACTGGCCGCGCCTGGAGCAGGTCGAGGCGAGCCTGCGCAGGCTTGGGAGCGATCAGGCCCTGGCTGCGGCGGATGCTCTGCGGCTGGAGCGGCTGCAACGGGAGGACCGCACCGAAGATGCCGTCGCGCTTCTGGAATCGATCATCCAGCAGCAGGGCGCCAACGACCGCGCAGCGCTGGAGATCGTCCGGACACACCTGCGGAACAACGATCTGGAGTCGGCTGAGCAGTACATCGACATGGCGCTGGAAGAGGAACCCGACCAGCCGCTGATGCGCTTTCTCAGGGCCTCGATCTATGCCTCTTCGGACAGGCCCGATGAGGCCGAAGTGATCTATCGCGCGATGCTCGAGGAGAACCCGAGACAAGAAGTGATCTGGCGCACGCTCTACACGCTTCTCAACCGCGAAGGCCGGTTCGATGATGCGCGCGTCGCGCTGGAGGAGGGTCTTCAGGCTCTGCCAGAGGCTGCCAACCTCCAGTGGGCTCTCGCCGGCGAATTCGAGCGCGAGGGCAACGTCGAAGGGGCAATCGAGATCTACGAAGATCTCTACTCCCGCAATTCGAACTCCGTCGTCATCGCGAACAACCTTGCCAGCCTGATTTCAACCTACAAGACCGATGACGAAAGCCTCGACCGGGCCTGGTCGATCGCGCGGCGTCTTCGCGGCAGCGACCGGCCCGAATTCCAGGACACTTACGGCTGGATCGCGCTCCGACGCGGGGAGACCGAAGAGGCTCTTCAACACCTGGAGCCGGCAGCGGACGCGCTCGGAAACGACCCGCTTGTGCAATACCACCTTGGAATGGCCTATGTTGAGGCGGAGCGACCCGAAGAGGCGCTCACACAGCTACGCCGGTCGGTTGAACTGGCCGGTCCGGCCGATACGCGGGAACAGTTCCAGAGCGCACGTGACGAAATTCGGCGTCTTGAAGCGTTGCTGAGCGAGCAACCGTCGGAGTAAATCAAGCCGTTTGTGCCCTTGCGGTAACGCCCTTCGACTATGGAGGTCGTTACCGTTTGCACATTCTTGGCATCATGGTTGATAAAGAGTAACGGTTGATGAAACACGTCTGACCCGAAATACGGGGGAGTTGTCATGGTTTTTCGTATAGTTGCACTTCTGACGGCCATCGTCGCGGCGACGTCGGCCTATGCCCAGACGGAATTCGGTATTGGTCCTGGGGACCGGCTTCAGATCGAGGTTCTGGAGGATCCCTCCCTGAACCGCGAGGTCCTGGTCCTGCCGGACGGCAGCTTCTCGTTCCCGCTCGCTGGTGCGGTAAGTGCCGGCGGCCGGACGACGGAGCAGGTCGAAGCGGCGCTCGCCTCGGCGCTCGCTC
The DNA here is from genome assembly GCA_964435755.1 of uncultured Rhodobacterales bacterium. GTDB lineage: Bacteria > Pseudomonadota > Alphaproteobacteria > Rhodobacterales > Rhodobacteraceae > DAINOF01. Next base: position 5,652 of record CAYTBD010000028.1, on the reverse strand, counting down.
CGAACTTCGCGACGTCGCCGACCGTTTCCGTATCGGTCGCCGCTCTCGGAGAGCGCGCCGCGACCGGCGGAACGCGCACGATCGACATCTACCTCATGGGTGAAGTGGCCGGGGGCGGTGGTCTCATCCAGGTGCAGCGCGGCACGACGATCCTTCAGGCCCTCGCCTTGTCGGGTGGCTTCACGAAGTTCGCCGCGACCAAGCGCATCCAGTTGCGCCGCACCGATCCGCAATCGGGCCAGCAGACCGTCTACGCGATCAATTACAACGCCATAGAGCAGGGTGCTTCCAACATCGGGGCATCCCAGCTCGCTGATGGCGACGTCATCATCGTCCCGGAGAGAAGGCTATTCGAGTAGGATAAAAATGCGGCGACGGGGGCAGAGCAGAACAATAACGGCAGTATCGACGGCGGCGCTTCTGGCCGCCGCTTCGTACTCGGTATCATATGCGCAGCAGGCGGAGGAAGAAGCAGGCCTCCGGCTGACGCTGGACGTGGGAACGGGCGTCTCCGTGACGGAGAATGCCGGCCTCGAGGATCCTTCAGAGGGAACGACAACCTCGTCGACGACTTCCCTGAACTTCGGACTGATCAGCGAGACACGGTCATCACGGCTCGTCGCGGGTGTATCGACAGGACTGCGCTTCCGGAATGAACCGGGGTCCGACGACGAGGCCGAGTTCATAACGCCGGATAGCTTCGTGACCTACACGCGCGAGGGCGCGAACAGCGCCCTGGTATTGAACATGCGGTTTCGGGACGAAGAGCTTGACGAACGCGTTCTCACGTTTCTCGACGAGGACCTTCGGCCTGTTGATTTTCTCGTCGATGGCGGGAACCTTCAGCAACTGTCGGCGTCGGCGCAGCTCTCTCTTGGCATCGAGGGGCCGCTGGGGTTCACCGGGAACGTCTTCTACAACACGCGCGACTATTCCGACACCATCGATCCGGAACTCTACGACCGGACCACCTTCGGCGCATCAGCCGTCACGTCCCTCCGCTTCTCGGACGTCCTGACCGGCAGCGTCACGGCATCCGCGTCGCAGTTCGATGCAGAGGATGCGGTAGAAACCGAGCGAACGACAACATCTCTTGGTGTCGGCCTGGCCTACGACATCTCTCCGCGAACGACTGTCAGCGGCAACATCTCCTACGACGAGATCGAAACGACCGAGTTCGGTGTCTTCACCGAAACCACGGACGGTCTCGGTTTCACGGCGTCGGCTGTCACCGAACTTGCCAACGGCACGGTCGCCGGAACGGTGCAACGCACGATCAACACCGCCGGGGAGCGCACGGCGATCAGTTTCGACCGCGCCATGGAATTGCCGACCGGAAGTCTGAGCTACGGCCTGGGCTATACGTTCAGCGACGATGGGGAAGACCGCCTGACCGCACAGCTCGCGCTGGGTCGCGATCTGCCACGCGGCAGCCTTAGCGCGTCGCTCTCGCAGCAGGCCGCGACGAACGACGAGGATGAGCAGGTTCTGTTCACCCGCGCAGCCGTCACCTACACCCAGGACATCAACAACGTCTCCGGTTTAACCGTCGACTTCGGTCTCGGACGCACGGAGGAGATCGGCAGTGGCAGCGGAGACGAGACGACGCGCGCGAACCTCGGTGTCACCTATCGACGCGAACTCACCAGCGAATGGGACTGGGCGCTCGGTTATCGCGCGCAGTATCTCAGGGAGAACGCCGGCGACGGACGGAACTCGAACACGATCTTCACCCGGATCGACCGGAGCTTTTCGATTCGTCCCTGAGCGATGGCCTGATGACACGGCCACTCGCGCGAGGGTCGCCTATGCCGGCGGCTGAGATTCCGCCGCCGGAAGATCCTGTGCGGCGCGGCCCGCTGCGCATCGACCCTGTCACGTTGACGATCCTTCTCGTGTGCGGCGTGATCGAGATGACGCTGCAACTTGCCGATCACGGGATTGTGGATTGGCCGCGCCTCAGGGCGCTCGCCTACGCCTACGGCGGTTTCTGGCCCGGGCTTCTCGGTGACTGGACGGCCAACTTCCCGGGACAGGCCGTCGTGATGTTCTTCACCTACGGCTTTCTCCACGGCGGATTAATCCATTTCGCCGTCAACATGATCACGCTGGTGTCGCTCGGCAGTGCCGTCCACGAGCGCGGCGGCATCGGGAGATATGCGACGATCTACGTCGCGTCGATCCTCGGGGGCGCTGTGGTCTTCGGTCTTCTCGCTCCGTCTCTCAGACCGATGGTCGGGGCGTCGGGCGCCCTTTTCGGTCTCGTCGGAGCGCTCACTGCCTGGGATGCGGTCGAGCGTCGGGCGCTTCGGCTCACGATGCGGCCGGTGGTGCGGATCATCGTGGTGCTCGTCATCCTGAATGCCGTGCTCTGGTGGGCGATGGACGGGCTTCTGGCATGGCAGACGCACCTTGGCGGTTTCCTCGCCGGAGCGGCCGCGGCGCTCCTTCTCGGGGAGAAGGGCGAGATCCAGGTTGAGCGTTGACTCTCGCGGATTGCGCAAGTGCCTCTTAACCCGCAACTGCTAACCCTCCTCTCGGGTGAGAGACGAGGTGGATGGATGGCCGCGCAAGGCAATGCGCGCCCGATCATCAAGCGCAAGAAGGTCGTCAAGGGCGGCGGACATCACGGCGGCGCCTGGAAGGTGGCCTATGCCGATTTCGTGACCGCAATGATGGCCTTCTTCATGCTGATGTGGCTTCTCGGCGCGACGACGGAAAAACAGAGGAAGGGGATCGCGGACTATTTCAACCCGACGATTCCCATCAACCGGATCTCCGGCGGTGGAGAGGGCGCGTTCGGAGGCGACAGCGTCTTCTCCGAAGAAACGATGGCCCAAACCGGCACGGGGGCTGGACAGGTCCGCCCGACGGCCGAACGCCAGGCGCGCGGGACGGCGGGCACCGATCCCGACGATGGCGAAACTGCTTTGGCGGATGCGGGGCTCGCGGATGTGGAGGAGGCGCTTTACGCGTTCTCGGGCGAAAGCACGATTCGCGATCTCATACGCCGGCATGTCGTCACACGCCTCTCGGACGAGGGGCTTGTGATCGAGATCTACGACCGCGAAGGCGCCGCGCTCTTCGGCGCCGACGGTACGCCAGGCGAAGAACTCCGCATGTTGGTGCCTGCCATGGTCGAGGCGCTCACGCTCGTGTCCAACGGCCTCGCGTTCGAGGGACACGTCGCGGCCGCGCCCCTGGTCCTCAAGACGCGCGACCCATGGGCCGATGCCGTCGCCCGCGCCGAGAGTATACGGGGGCTCTTCGAAGCGGGCGGCCTCGACGCGCCGCGTTCCCGCAAGATCGTGGGCTTCGGCGACAGGGTTCCGATTACCTCGGACCCGATGGCGATCCGCAACAACCGCATCGAGATCGTGGTCCTGCGGGATAATGTATGACTTCCGTGACACTCGGGAATTAGCGGAGCTTTAATACGCCGCGCGTATTCGGTTCGGCGACCCATCGGTCGTTGCAGCAGAAAGGTGCGCCGTATGACCATTTCCTCGTCCCTGAATGCGGGTGTCGCGGGCCTCGCCGCGAACGCAAGCCGCCTCGCGACGATCTCGGACAACATCGCCAACTCCGCCACCTACGGCTACAAGCGAGCGGAAGCGGATTTCCATTCCCTGGTCATCAACGGCGGGACAGGCACGTATTCCGCAGGCGGCGTGCGCGTGACAACCTCCCGGCTGATCGACGAGGCCGGAGCTCTCGCGCCGACGAACAACCCGACCGATCTCGCCGTCCGGGGGCGGGGCTTCGTTCCCGTGACGTCGGACACTGCCCTGATCTCCTCGACGGCCGACTATCCGATGAACCTGACCACGACCGGGTCGTTCCGGACCGATGACAACGGGTATCTCAGGACATCGACCGGCCTTGTCCTTCTGGGCTGGCCGGCGAGTTCCGACGGCACCATCCCGACCTTCCCGCGCGACACCTCCGACGGACTCGCGCCCGTGCAGATCCAGACGAACCAGTTCGCGGCCGAACCCACGACGGAAATCACCCTCGGCGTCAACCTTCCGGCGACGGAAACCGAGTTCGGCGCGACGGGCGAGCCCTTGAATCTCTCGGTGGAATACTTTGACAATATCGGTACGTCGCAGGCCGTCGACGTGACCTACACGCCGACAGTTCCCGGGACCCCCGGCGCTTCGAACCAGTGGACGATGACCCTGCGGGATTCGGCGCAGGGAGGCGCCGTCGTGGGCGTATATACCCTCACATTCGATGCCACGCGCGGCGGAGGGGGAACGCTGGCCTCGGTCACGCAACCGCTCGTCCTGCCGGACGGCACACCCGACCCCGGGGGCGCCACGATCGGCACCGCCTACGATGGCGTCGCGGGTGCCTTTCAGGTCGGTGTCGCGGGAGGTCCGATCGACTTCACCATCGGCGGGGTCGGCGATGGCACAGTCATGACGCAGCTTTCAGACAGCTTCGCGCCCACATCCATCAACAAGGACGGGTTCCCCGTCGGTAACATGACCTCGATCGAAGTCGACGGGAATGGCTTCATCCGCGCGAACTTCGATACAGGCATCACGCGTACCCTGTACCAGATCCCGCTCGTCGACGTCCCGAACCCCAATGGCCTTCTCGCGCAAGACAATCAGGCCTACCAGCTCTCGAACGAAAGCGGCTCGTTCTTCCTCTGGGACGCCGGAGACGGTCCAACGGGGGACGTCGTTGGTTATGCGCTTGAGGAATCGGCGACCGACGTCGCGGGGGAGCTCACCCAGTTGATCCAGACGCAGCGGGCCTATTCATCGAATGCGAAAGTCATCCAGACCGTCGACGAGATGCTGCAGGAAACCACGAACATCAAACGTTGAGGAGGGCCTCCGTGGCCGATTGAATGAGCATCACAACCTCTCTGTCGAATGCGCTGACGGGTCTGACCGCCTCCTCCCGGGCGGCAGAACTCGTCTCGAACAACGTGGCGAATGCCATGACAGAAGGTTACGGCCGCCGGGAAATCGTGCTCGGCTCGCGGAGCGTTGACGGCGCTGGGGCCGGCGTCCGGGTGGAGGCGGTCAACCGGGCGGTCGACGAGGCGGTGCTCCGCGACCGCCGCCTCGCGGATGCGGCGCTTGGTGAACGCCGGACACTCTCGGTCGCACTCGACCGCCTCGGTCGATTATATGGAACGCCGGACGATCCCGCTTCGGTGACGGGTCGTCTCGCCGCGTTCGAGTCCTCCCTCGTCGAGGCCGCGAGTCGCCCCGATTCCACCGTCCGTCTCCAAAACACACTGGACGCTGCGTCAGGTGTCGCCGCCACCCTCAACGCGGTCTCCGCCGGCGTTCAGTCCGAGCGCATGTCCGCCGATGCCGAAATCGCGCGCCAGGTCGACGGTCTCGGAACAACTCTGGTCCGAATCGACGAACTCAACGACACGATTGTCCGGCTCGGTGGAACCGGGCGCGACCTGACCGCGCTCCTCGACCAGCGACAGCAGGCGATCGACCGGATCTCGGAAATCGTTCCACTGCGGGTCATGCCCCGGCAGGGGGGGGCCGTCGCGCTCTATACGGCCGGAGGCGCCGCGCTTCTCGATGGCAGCCCGGCCGAGATCTCCTTCGCGCCGGTGGGCGTCACAAAACGGATGAGATTCGATGTCTCCGGCCGTACCGCCGATTTCGT
>CAYTBD010000027.1:0-13957 GCA_964435755.1 uncultured Rhodobacterales bacterium | reverse complement strand
GCTGGCCGTGCTGGCCGGGGCCGTATTCGCGGCGATTGACGGGGGACTTCGGGCGGCCCCAGATGTTCTCGCCCATCCGGCGGTCGATCTTGTACTTGGCAGAGGTGCGTTTCGTCACCGCTGATCTCCTTCTGTAACGCCGCCCGGGGGCGGCCGTGAAGGGCGTTGTCCTTTCCCGTTGCCGGGCGACAGGCAATCCCTTGCGGGGGCCTCCAACACCAAATGAAAATCCGGCCTTCACGGCCGGAACGGCGGGCTTATACACCGGCCGGTCCCCGAGTCAATGGGCGAGCGCGCGCTCGTTCCTGAGCGCCGCGGCTTCCGTCTTCGACAGCTCCCGCCGGACCGCGTCGCCATAGCCGCGCGGGTTCCTGCGAAGCCCCGGGATCATGTCCTCGAGCCGGGCGAACTCGGCCGGATCCACGGTACGCAGGTCCGTCGATGCAGGGTGGAAGCTTTCGCTGTCGATCCCGTTCGCGCGCACGATGTGATGGCGGGGAAGCATGAGGTGAACATAGCTCACCTCCGGCAGGGCCCGGTCGCGGATGACGCGCCTGCCGTCGACGAGATCCTCGGCCGCGACGAGAACTTCCGACGCCCCGAACAGGGCGCGGGCCACCGGGCCGTCGATCAGGATCTTGTGGCGCGGGGAAACGACGAGGTCACCTGCCTCCTCCCGCCGCCCGAGGGTCCCGCCTCGGAAGCGCACGGGGCGGAGATCCGGCATCGCGTGCATGCGCGCCCCGCTCATCCGGCGGCGCCCGATCCACAGGATCTCCTGCGCGCCCGCGTCTTTCGTGTCGACAAGGTCGCCCTCCGCCAGATGTTCCACCCGCCTCGGGCCGTTCGGCGTCGCAAGACGCGTGCCGGGCGTGAAGCAGATGACCCCGGCCGGCGCGGCCGTGGCGTTGCGCAGGACCGGATCGCCGAACGGCCCCCGAACGATCCGCAGGAGACGGTTCGGCGGCGGGCGCTTTCCGCAGAACAGAAGGACAGGCCGGGCGACCTCGGGAAATTCGAGCAGCAGGACGCGGTATTCCTCCCGTCCGCAAGACAGCACAAAGTCGCGCTCCACCGCGATCTCGCCGAAATCGTGTCCGTGGACCGGACGCACCGGCGGCAGCGTATCGCCGAAGAGACGTCTGACGGCCTGCGTGGCCCGTGCGCCCGCCGCTGTATCGGCGGCGCCGTGGAGGCCGTCTCCCGGCCAGTCGACAAGCATCGACGGCCCGGACCACGACCACGACGCACCGACCTCGAGCGCGGACAGTGGCGGGCTCCTCAGACCCTCGATCTGGGTCTGAGACCAGGATATGATGTGGCCCCCGCCTTGAATGCTCATGCTCTGCTCTCGGCGGCCGACTCACCCCAAGACGCCGCCTGCCCGCCGTTCAATTAGTCGGGTATTAACATACCCGATGATGTGGACAAAGGTGAATTGACCCACACGATCCTGCGTCGGCGCCAATTCTGCGCCAGCCTTGCAACCAAGAGGCCTCAACGGCAGTCCGGCCATGAACCTTCTGATTGCATCGACCATCGCGGAAGGAATTGAACGATCGGTCAATTCCTCGAAGTCTAGAAATTCAACCTTAGCTGAAATGCACCGAGGAACTGGCCCTCCCGCTGTCCCTCGAACTCCGGCGTGAGATAGGTCAGCCCGTAGAAGACCGCCCACTCCTCGGCCCGCCATTCCGCCCCGGCCCTCAGCCGCGCGCGGGACACGGGAGCGGGCCCGAACGCGGCAGGCAGCAGGCGGCTTTCCGCGACCCAGGCCGCATCGGCCCCCGCAAAGATCCTCCAGCCCGGTCGGGGATCCCGCCGCAGCCCCGGAACCCGGTGCCCCGTGACGGGGTCGCGCACGGACAGGGTCTCGCCCCCGGCGCCCCATGACATGTCGACGCCCAGGCGAAGGAGATCCTCGATCCCGGCCCGCGCTTCCGCAAAAGGGCGGACGATGGACCCCGGCCCGAAGCTTCGCCCGATCTCGGCGCTGATCACCGGATAGACCGCGTCGCCGATCTCGCGCCCCTCTGGCCGGGGCAGCGGGAATCCGAGGATCTCGTGCAGCCGCCGCTGGACCCGGAAGCTCGCCGTTTGCGGCCCCACCGCCACGAGCCCCGCGCCAAGAGAGGCGTCGACGGCTCCGAACCGCCCATGCGTCAGGAGTTCGACGCCCAGCGCGCCGGCGAACGGCCGGTCGTCGGGCCGCGGAAACGTCAGGTTTTCGGGCGTGACGATCTGGCTCGAAAGCCGGACCTCGAGAACCTCGCCGAGCGGGAGTGTCTCAACGCCACCGCTCTCCGGTCCGAGGAAGACGCTTCCGTGGACATAGCTCGACTGCCAGCGATCGCGGAACTCGCCGATCGAGTCGTTCACGATGACATGCGACCAGCCGAGAATCCGGCGCTCGGCCGTGTCCGCCGGCGCGGCGCCCGTCGCGGCCGCCAGGATGGCGACGGCCAGGCCGATGGCAGATCGTCCTGAGCTGGATCGTCTCACGCGCGCCCCTTGTCCGGCCGTCGCCCCCGTCGGTCCAGGATATCCGGGATCACGCCGCGCGCACAGGCAGGACCGCAGGCCAGCAGGAGCAAACCGGGGCGGCTGGTACTCACCGAAGGCGATCGGGCGCGTGCGAGGGAGCGCCCCGTTGGAGACGGCAGCGCCCGCCGCGGCGCACAGGCAGGTGCGACCCTGGCCCTATCCCAGCGCGTATCCCGCTCCGCGCACCGTGCGCACCGGATCGGCGCCGCCGTGCTGGCAGAGGGCTTTCCTGAGCCGGCCGATATGCACGTCGACCGTGCGCGTATCGACATAGATGTCGCGCCCCCAGACACGGTCGAGCAGCTGCTCCCGGCTCCAGACCCGGCCGGGCTTCTCCATGAAGGTCGAAAGCAGCCGGAACTCGGTGGGACCGAGCTTGAGGAGCTTGTCGTCCCGCGTCACCCGATAGGTTTCGGCGTCGAGCACGATGTCCTGGTACTCCAGCCGCTCGCCCACCGTGGCGGGACGGGTGCGGCGCAGCTGCGAGCGGACCCGCGCCATGAGTTCCACGACCGAATAGGGCTTTATCACGTAGTCGTCCGCGCCGGTCTCGAGGCCGCGCACGCGGTCCACCTCTTCGGATCGGGCCGAGAGCATGATGATCGGGATGCCGCGCGTCTCGCTCCGCGATTTCATGCGGCGGCACACCTCGATCCCGGAGACGCCCGGCAGCATCCAGTCGAGAACGATGATGTCGGGGGTCTCCTCGTCGACGAGCAGCAGCGCCTCGTCTCCGGTTTCGGCCTTGGCGACCTCGAAGCCCTCGGCCTCGAGGTTGTAGGCGAGCACCTCCCGCTGCGCGGGCTCGTCCTCGACCACCAGCACCCTCGGCTGATCGGCGGACATTACTCGTCGCTCTCCCTGAAGGTCGCGAAGGCGGTGTGATCGCCCTTCGGACGCGCTTCGTCCGGATAGTGTCCGGTCACGAGATAGATCACCTGCTCGGCCACCGACGTGACGAGATCGCCCATGCGCTCGATGTTCTTGGCGATGAAGTGGAGGTGCATGCAGGCCGTGATGTTCCGCGGGTCCTCCATCATGAAGGTCAGGAACTCGCGGAACAGCGCGTTGTACATCTGGTCGACGTCCTTGTCGCGCAGGCGCACCTGCTCGGCAAGCTCGGCGTCGCGCTGGATGTAGGCGTCGAGCGCGTCCTTCATCATCAGTTCGACCTCGCGCGCCATTCGGCGGATCGACTTCGCGGCCCCCTCGATCTGCTGCATCTGGACGAGCACGGAGGTGCGCTTCGCCATGTTCTTGGCATAGTCGCCGCAACGCTCGAGGCTGGCGCTCATCTTGAGGACGGTGAGCACGGTCCGCAGATCCGAGGCCGTCGGCGCCCGCAGGGCGATCAGGCGGGCGGCTTCCTCGTTCACGCGTTCCTCGAGCGCGTCGATCTGCTCGTCGGCGTCGCGCACCCGTTCGGCGAGTTCCTCGTCGCGTTCATCGAGGGATTTGGCCGCGTCGAGGATCTGCGCCTCGACGAGGCCGCCCATCTTCATGATGAGCGCCTGGATCGCCTCGAGGTCCCGGTCGAAGACCGTGGCGATGTGTTTTTCGGTGGGTGTCGCCATGTCAGCCGATCCGTCCGGTGATGTAGGATTCCGTTCTGGGATCCCTGGGGTTCGTGAAGATCTCGCCGGTTTCGCCGTATTCGACGAGGTTGCCCAGATGGAAGAATGCCGTCTTCTGGCTGACCCGCGCCGCCTGCTGCATCGAGTGGGTGACGATCACCACGGAGTAGTTCTGCTTCAACTCGTCGATCAGTTCCTCGACCTGCGCCGTGGCGATCGGGTCGAGCGCCGAACAGGGTTCGTCCATCAGGAGAACCTCGGGCGCCGTCGCGACGGCGCGGGCGATGCACAGGCGCTGCTGCTGACCGCCGGAGAGACCCGTTCCCGGCTCCTGCAGACGGTCCTTGACCTCCTCCCAGAGGGCCGCGCGCTTGAGCGAGGCCTCGACGATATCGTCGAGTTCGCTTTTCGTCCGTGCCATTCCGTGGATCTTGGGCCCGTAGGAGACATTGTCGAAGATCGACTTCGGAAACGGGTTGGGCTTCTGGAAGACCATGCCGACCTTGGCGCGGAGCTGCACCGGATCGACGCGCTTGTCGTAGATGTTCTCCCCGTCGAGACAGATCTCACCCCCGACGCGGGCGGCGTCGATTGTGTCGTTCATGCGGTTGATGCAGCGCAGGAAAGTAGACTTGCCGCAGCCCGACGGACCGATGAAGGCCGTCACGGTCTTGTCCTCGATGTCGACGGTCACGTCCTTGATCGCGTGCGTGTCGCCGTAGAAGACGTCCACGTTCTTGGACGAGATCTTGATGTCATGCATGTCCGTCGCTCTCTCGAGAATTCTCATGTCGTTCATGTCTTGGCTCCTCACCAGCGGCGCTCGAAGCGACGGCGGAGTACAATGGCGATTATGTTCATGATCACGAGGAACGCCAGAAGTACGATGATGGCGCCGGCGGAGCGTTCGATGAAGGCGGGGTCCGCCCGCGACGCCCAGGAATAGACCTGCACCGGCAGTGCGGTCGCGGGATCGAGCATCCCGCCTTCGAGAGGCCCTCCGGGATAGTTGGCGACGAAGGCCACCATCCCGATCAGAAGCAGCGGCGCGGTCTCTCCCAGGGCCGAGGCGAGACCGAGAATGGTGCCCGTGAGAATCCCGGGAGCCGCCAGCGGCAGGACATGGTGGAACACCGTCTGCATCTTCGACGCGCCGACGCCCAGGGCGGCTTCGCGGATCGAGGGCGGCACCGCGCGGATCGCCGCCCGCGTGGCGATGATGATCGTCGGAAGGGTCATGAGCGTCAACACCAGGGCCCCGACCAGAGGCGAGGATTGCGGGAACTTCGCGAAGTTTATGAAGACCGCGAGCCCGAGGATCCCGTAGACGATCGACGGCACCGCGGCGAGGTTCGAGATGTTCACCTCTATCAGGTCCGTCCAGCGGTTCTTCGGCGCGAATTCCTCGAGGTAGATCGACGCGGCGACGCCGAGCGGCAGCACCATTATCGCCACGAGGAGCATCATGTAGGCCGACCCGATCATCGCCACGCCGAGTCCCGCCGCCTCGGGCCGCTGGTCGGACGCGTCGGGGTTCGTCAGGAAGCCCCAGTTGAACTGCATCGACAGGATGCCCGCATCGACCATCCGGTCCGCCAGTTCGAGCTGGGCGACGGATATGTTGGTGTCGCGCTCCGCCGTTGCGCGCGTGACCCGCCCTTTCAGATAGCCGTCGATGCGTCCCGTCGCGTAGCCCTCGAAGCGGATCGTCTCTCCGAGGAGCGACGGATCGGCCAGCACCGCGTTCCTTACTTGCGCGGGAGAGCCGCGCGAGATGAAGCCCGCGATCTCGCGGTCGCTCACGCCTTCGGTCGAGATGCCCCGTTCCTGCAGATAGTCGATCAGCTCGGCGTTCAGAAGGTTGGCGTATCCGATCGTGGTAACGCGCATCATCTCCTCGCGCGACCGGTTCCCTTCCGGATCCAGCCGCTCGGCGTCGAGCGTCACGTCGAACGTGAAGGTCGCCTGCCGGAACGCCGAGACACCGTCGGTGAAGATCGTCCACAGCATGATGAACAGGACCGACAGGCTGACGCAGATCGCGACGATTCCGTAGGCCTTGAACCTCGCTTCGGCCGCATTGCGGCGCTTCATCGACTTGTCCTGCGCCAGCAGCGAGGACTTGGGGGATGCGGGCGCCGCCGGAACGGACGGGGCGGTTGCGTCGGTCATTCGTATTGCTCCCGATACCTGCGCACGAACCAGAGCGCGAAGACGTTCAGTCCGAGCGTGATGACGAACAGCGTCATGCCGAGCGCGAAGGCGACCAGCGTCTCGGGTGAGTTGAACTCGGTATCGCCGGTCAGCTGGCTCACGATCTTGACCGTGATCGTCGTCATCGCCTCGAAGGGGTTGAGGTCGAGCCTGGCGGCCGCGCCTGCGCCCATCGTCACGATCATCGTCTCGCCGATGGCGCGGCTCGCGGCGAGGAGGACGGCGCCGACGATTCCCGGCAGGGCCGCGGGCAGGATCACCTGGCGCACCGTCTCCGACTTCGTCGCGCCCAGGCCGTAGGACCCGTCGCGCAGCGACTGCGGCACGGAGTTGATGATGTCGTCGGCCAGCGACGAGATGAAGGGAATGTTCAGAACGCCGATCACGATGCCGGCCGTCATCACCGACGATCCCGACGTGCCGAGGCCGGTTGGCGCGGCGAACCAGTCGCGCAGGAACGGACCGACCGTGACCAGCGCGAAGAGGCCGAACACCACGGTCGGGATGCCCGCGATCACCTCGATCAGCGGCTTGACGACCGACCGGACGCGCGAACTCGCGTACTCGGCCAGATATATCGCGGTGAAGAGCCCGATCGGCACCGCCACGATCATCGACACAAGGCTGATATAGAGCGTGCCCCACAGCAGCGGGATCAGACCCAGTTCACTGCTTCCCTGGAAGGTGGGTGACCACGTCAGCCCGAACAGGAAGTCTTGGAAGGGGTACATCGTCGAAAAGCGGATCGTCTCCGTCAGCATCGACAGCACGATGCCGATCGTCGTCAGGATCGCTATGGTCGAGGCGAGAACCAGCAGCCCGAGGATCACGACTTCCACACGGTTGCGCGCCCGAAGCTCGCCGTTCGAGACCCTCACCGCCCAGGCAAGCCCGCCCAGCGCAACGGCCAGCGTCACGATCGCCCGCCACAGCCCGCTGGTGGAGGCCAGCTCGCGGTATCGCTGCGCCGCCTGCAGCACCTGCGGCGTCACTTCGGCGCCGAGCGCCACGCCGACTTCGGCGAGCCGGTCGCGGACCGATCCGAACTCGGTGCGGATCATCCGCGCCTCCTCCTCGGTGAGGGCCCCCGACGCGACCGCGATGTCGAGCCCCTCCGCGACGCGTCGCACGTCGGCAAGCAGCAGGATGCGCTGTGATTCGTCCTCGATTTGCTCCTCGGGAAAGAAGCCGGAGAGTTGCCGCTCGATGACCAGCGGCTGCACGATCACCCAAAGCGTCAGAACGGCCAGCGCGGGAAGAAACGCGAGGATCGCGCCATGCCACCCGTAGTAGCCCGGAAGGGAGTGAAGCAGACGGGGATTGCCCCCGACCGACGCGAGGGCGCGGTTGCGGCCGAGCAGGTAGCCGGCGCCGGCAAGAACGAACAGCACGGCCGCAAGGAGGAAGAAAGACATGGTGCGCCCCGCACTGCTGGAGTGGGCGGCGCCCCGGAATCCGGGACGCCGCAGGATCGTATGATCAGTTCAACGCGCCCATCGGGACCAGGTTGCGCACCATCTCCTGGGTCGCCGCCAGTTCCGGGTCGGCGACGAGGCCATAGGAGGCGAGCGGCCCGTTCGGGCCGGCCATGTCGTCGGACACGAAGAAGTTGATGTACTCCTCGAGGCCCGGGATCACGCCGACATGCGCGACCTTGACGTAGAAGAACAGCGGACGCGATACCGGGTACTCGCCCGAGGCGACGGTCTCGGTGGAGGGCGTGACGCCGTTCATGGTGGCGACGCGCAGCTTGTCGGTGTTGTTGGTGTAGAACGACAGGCCGAACACGCCGATGGCGTTGTTGTCGTTCTCGAGGCGCTGCAGCGTCTCGGTGTAGTCGCCGTCGATGTCGATCGAGACACCGTCGGTGCGGACCGACATGCAGGCGTCTTCCGCAGCGTCCTCGTCCATGCCGCTGGCCACGAAGGCATCCATCGTGCCGGTCGCTTCGCAGCCGGCGAGCAGGACGTTCTCGTCGAACACTTCGCGGGTGCCGTGCTTGGTGCCCGGGATCAGCGCCAGGATTTCCTGCTCGGGCAGGTCCTGGTTCACGTCCGACCATTCGTCATGCGGGTTGGTGGTGAGTTCGCCCTCCACCAGCACGTTCGCGCCGAGCGCGTTGTACCAGTCGGCCGGGGTGAAGGCGAAGGACGGGCCGTTGATGTCGGAGGCGAAGACGATGCCGTCATAGCCGAACCGGACTTCCATGACCTCGGTCACGCCGTTGGCGGCGCAGGTGTCGAGGTCGGACTGGCCGATCCGCGACGACGAATTGGCGATGTCGATGGTGTTCTCGCCGACGCCTTCGCACATCATCGCGCGACCGGCGCCCGAACCGCCGCCCTGGACGACCGGGGTCGGGAAGTCGAAGTTCTCGCCGAAGGCCTCGGCGACGATCGTCGCGTAGGGCAGCACGGTCGAGGACCCGGCGATCTGAACCTGATCGCGCGCCGATGCGACCGTCGCGGACATCGCGAGGATCGCCACCGTCGAGGCAGTCATTTTCAAGGTCATGTGGATAACTCCTGGATGTTCTTCGATAGGGCCGATTGCTCTCGGCACATCGCTCCGCCTACGGGTGGGCGATTAACTAAATGCAACACTTTTGTAACGGTTTTATGAAATGCGCCGCCGCGCCGGACCACGGCCGCTCCCGCGTCGGACGGCCTCCTCTGCACCCGTCCGGATGAGCCGCAACGTCGCCGCCGCGACGCCGGTCCACGACGTTCTTCGGGAGGATCGGGGATGGTTCAGATCGTCTCGACCGCCTCGCGCAGAAGCCCGCGCACCTCTCCCGCGACCTTCATGAGCTCCGCGTTGTCAATCGCGCTCATGGAGGCCACCGGGTCCACCGCGCTGACCTCCACCGCGTCTCCGACCTGTCGCAGGATCACGTTGCAGGGCAGCATGGCCCCGACCCGCGGCTCGAGCCCGATCGCCTCCCATGCCATGCCCGGATTGCAGGCCCCGAGAATCAGGTAGGGCTCCATGTCCCGGTCGATCTTCTTCTTCATGGTCGCCCTGACGTCGATCTCGCTCAGAACGCCGAAGCCCTTCGCCGCGAGCGCCGCGCGCGTCCGGGTCTCGACCTCCTCGAACGACGCGTTCTCGATGCTGCGGGTGATCGTGTAGCCCATCCTCGGTCCCTCCGGCGCTCTGCGGCGCGCGACCTGCTGCCCGTCACGGCGACGGTCGGGCGTCGTCCGGTTGGAAACCGCGGCGCCGACGGCGGGTTCCCGTATCGAACGAGGTCGGCCCCGTTCGGGTCGCCGCTACGAGGTCGCCGGCTCTCTCGCCCGGGCCCGAATCATGTCGGACGCCTTCTCCGCGATCATCGTCACCGGCGCATGGGTGTTGCCGGAGGGAATCGCGGGCATCACCGACGCGTCGGCGACCGAGAGGCCGGCGATGCCGTGCACCGTCAGGTCCGGCGCGACGACCGCGCCCGGGGCGCGCCCCATGCGGGCGGTGGACACCGGGTGGAAGATCGTCGTCGAGATGTCGCCCGCGGCGCGTTCCAGTTCCGCGTCCGAGGCGACCGAGGGTCCGGGCAGCCGCTCCTCGGGCGCATGGGGGCGCATCGCCTCCGTCGCCATCAGGCGCCGCGCGTGGCGTATGCTCTCCACCGCCACCCGCCGGTCCGCGTCCTCGCTGAGGTAGTTCGGCCGGATCCTCGGCGGACTCGCGGGGTCGGGTCCCGAGATATGGGTGCTGCCGCGGCTCTGCGGTCTGAGGTTGCAGACGGACACGGTGAGCGCGGGAAACCGGTGCAGGGGCTGTCCGAACGCGTCGAGCGACAGGGGCTGAACATGATACTCGATGTTGGGCGTTTCATGTTCGGGCGACGAGCGGGTGAAGATGCCGAGTTGACTGGGCGCCATCGACATCGGCCCCCTGCGGCGCAGGGCGTACTCCGCGGCGATCCGGAGACGGCCAAGCGGACTGCCGTAGAGGTCGTTCAACGTTCGCGCGCCGCGGATGGCGAAGACCGTCCGGATCTGCAGGTGGTCCGCGAGGTTCTCTCCCACGCCCGGCAGATCGTGCCGCACCTCGATGCCGTGCTCCGAAAGGACGTCCCCGCGGCCGATCCCGGACAGCTCCAGAATCCTGGGCGTTCCGATCGCACCGGCGCTCAGGACGACCTCCGCCCCGGCCTCGGCCCGGTGGAGCCTGTCCCCGGCCCTGAAGACGACGCCCGTCGCCCGGCGACCGTCGAGCAGGACGCGCGAGACCTCGGCGCCGGTGACGATGCGCAGGTTCGGCCGCCGCCTGACCGGGTCGAGAAACGCCTTGCGCGCGTTCCAGCGCACGCCGCCCTTCTGGTTCACCGGAAAATAGCCGACGCCCTCGTTGTCGCCGCGGTTGAAGTCGTCCGTCTCCGGGATCCCCAGCTCCGCGGCGGCGTCGACCACGGCGTCGAGGATCGGCCAGTGCAGGCGCTGTTCCTCGACGTAGAGCTCGCCCTCGTCCCCGTGCGCCTCGTCCGCTCCGGCGTGGTTCCGCTCGGACCGTTTGAAGTAGGGCAGCACGTCGTCCCAGCCCCAGCCGGGATTGCCCATCTGCCGCCAGAGGTCGTAGTCCCGCGCCTGCCCGCGCATGTAGATCATGCCGTTGATGGAGGAGCAGCCGCCGAGCACCTTGCCGCGCGGGTAGTTGAGCGCGCGACCGTTGAGACCGGCTTCGGCCTCCGTCCTGAAGCACCAGTCGAGCGTCGGATCGCCCATCGCGAACAGGTAGCCGACCGGGACGTGGACCCAGAGCCGGTTGTCGCTCCCGCCGGCCTCCAGAAGAAGTACCCGGTGCCGAGGATCCGCGCTCAGCCGGTTTGCGAGGACGCAGCCCGCCGATCCCGCGCCGACGATGATGAAGTCGTAGCGGCCGAAGTCGTCGGGCGTTTCGGTGGGTGCCGTCGCCATGCCTGCCGGGTCACCTCCGCGTCACGTGCTGTCGCTCAATCGTAGACGACCTCGGGCAGCCAGGTCACGATGCCGGGGATGAAGACCATCGACAGCACCACCACGAGCTGGATGATGACGAAGGGAATGATGCCCTGGTAGATGTCGCGCGTCGTGATCGCGGGCGGCGCCGCCCCCTTGAGATAGAAGAGCGAGAAGCCCACCGGCGGGGTGATGAACGAGGTCTGGAGCGCCACCGCGAAGACCACGACGAACCAGATCGGATCGAACCCGAGAGCGATGATGACGGGGCCGAGCAGCGGCAGGAAGATCAGCGTGATCTCGAGCCAGTCGAGGAAGAAGCCCGCGAGGAAGGCGAAGAAGAGCACCGTCAGGACGACGCCGGTCGGGCCGAAGGGGATCGCGTTGAGGGCCTCCTCGATCATCTGGTCGCCGCCGAGGCCGCGCATGACCAGAGCGAAGGCCGTGGCACCCACGAAGATGCCGAAGATGAACGCCGTGGTCAGCGTCGTCCGGACCGCCACCTTCCAGAGCACGCGCAGGTTCAGCCGGCGATTGAAGAAGGCGAGCAGCGTCGCGCCGAAGGCCCCGATCCCGGATGCCTCGGTCGGCGTCGCGATTCCGAAGAAGATCGAGCCGAGCACGGCCAGGATGAGCCCGACCGGCGGCAGCACCGCGAGCAGCGTGTCGAGGACCAGCTTCCAGGAGAACGGCGCGATGTTCTTCGGCCTGGGCGCCAGCGCCGGCTTCAGCGCCACGGCGCCGATGACGTAGAGGAGATAGGCCGAGCCGAGCAGGAGCCCGGGGACGATGGCGCCCATGAACAGCTCGCCCACCGACAGCGAAAGCTGGTCGGCCATGATGATCAGCATGATCGACGGCGGGATCAGGATGCCCAGCGTGCCGGAGGACGCCACCACCCCCGCCGCGAGACGCTTGTCGTAGCCGGCCTCGAGCATGATCGGCAGCGCGATGGTCGCGAGCAGGACCACCGAGGCCCCGACGATGCCCGTCGAGGCGGCAAGCAGGATGCCGATCAGCACCACCGCCATGGCGAGGCCGCCGCCGACGCGCCCGAGGGTCTCCGAGAACGACCGCATCAGCTTCTCGGCAAGGCCCGACTGGTCGAGCATGAGCCCCATGAAGACGAACATGGGCAAGGCGACGAGAACCGCGTTCTCCATCGTCGCGTATATTCGCTGCACGATGATCCGGTAGTCGCGCCAGCTGTCGAAGAACAGCGTGTCGATCTCCAGCCGGGCGTTCAGCTGAAGCGTCAGCAGGGCGACGAGCAGCGAGGTTCCCGCGAGCGACCATGCGACGGGCACCCCGGTGAACAGGAGGCCGATGAACATGACCAGCATGAGAAGCACGAGGAGTTCGTTCGCGGCTAGGCCGAGCATGTCCCTGTCCCCTGTCCCTATGTCCCGTTGATTACCGCGGTGCGCGCAGGAGCGCGAACATGCGGGCCGTGCGCGCCAGCGCCGCGAGGATCAGCAGGCCCATCGCGAGCGGTATGACGGATTTCAGTATCCAGCGATAGGGCAGCCCGCCGGGCGACCGGGATCTTTCGTTGAGGCGCATGGAGAATTCGATGAAATCAATCGAGTCGTAGAGAATGACCCCCGCGAACGGCACGACGAGAATCAGCATCGTCGCGATCTCGATCCACGCGCGGCGCCTCTTGGACCACCTCTCGGCCAGGACGTCGACGCGGACGTGCTGGTCATGGACGAGCGTGTACGACAGACCGACCATGAAACCGAAGGCGTAGAGGTGCCACTGCAATTCCTCGAGTACCACCACGGAGCCGCCGAAGACGTACCGCAGCAGCACGTTGGCGAGGATGATGCCGATGAGGATTATCCAGGTCGCATGCGCGAAGATCGCGATGAAGCTGACCACGCCGTCGAGCACACGGGAAAAGAGCGGGTTGGGGGCGGCCTCGTCGATGATCGCATCGTGTTCGTCTTCGATCAGATTTGACATCGGCCGCCCCTTTCCATCTCACCAGCGCGTTCGGACGGTCCTCACTGGGAGGAGTTGTCCCACGTCCAGTCGCGCGGCAGGTAGCCAAGCTCATGCCAGGGCTGCACGCTCGCCTGGAACTCCTTCATCGCGGAGTAGACCTTGGCGAACTGCGCATCGTTGGCGCTTTCGCGCTCCATGACGACCTCGGTGGCGTCGCGGAAGGCCTGAAGCACCTCCTCGGGGAGCTGCTGCGCGGTCACGCCCTTGTCCTGGAAAGACGACAGGACGGGACCTTGCAGCGCCTCGCCGCGCGCCATGGCATAGAGCGTGCCGGCCATGCAGGTCGTCTCGATGAGCGACTGGGTCTGCATGCTGAGGTCGTTCCAGACCTCGGAGTTCACGTAGAGGAACTGCGAGGTGGACGGCTGGTGCCAGCCCGGAAGATGGTAGAACTTCGCGACCTGGTCGAAACCGAGCTGTTCGTCCACCGTCGGGAGCGAGAACTCCGTCGCGTCGAGGACGCCGGTCTCGAGGGCCTGATAGAGTTCCCCGCCCGGCAGGACGGTGACGGACATGCCCACTTCCTTCATGATCTCGCCGCCGATGCCGGCCGCGCGGAACTTCAGCCCCTCGAGCTGGTCGACGCTTTCGATCGGGAAGGTGAACCATCCGGCGGCCTCCGGCGGGATCGTGCCGCAGAGGATCGGATAGACGTTGTAAGGCTCGAAGGTCTCCCGC
>CAYTBD010000026.1:0-14155 GCA_964435755.1 uncultured Rhodobacterales bacterium | reverse complement strand
GATCGATCCCGACAAGACGGTCGGCGCGGCCGCCGCCGACGCCGGCGTCGAGATCACGGGCTTCGCCCGGCTCGAGGTCGGCGAGGGCATCGAGGTCGAGAAGGAAGACTTCGCGGCCGAAGTCGCCAAGGTCGCCAGCGCCTGACCGCAAGGCCGGGAAACGGTGCAGCCCGAAGGCTGCACCGATCCGAGGGAACGTCCGACTCGGCTGGGGATGCGAGTACGGGCCCCCGGGGTGCCGGCCCGCAGCATACCAATGCACTGCGAACCGGCGCCGGTTTCCCGGAACACCGATGACCGCGGGCGATGAATGAGGTTCGCCTCGGACACCGGGGTCTGTTCCATGGCAAATGCCACCACTCACGGAACGGTGCGAAGGAACCACGGAACCGCGGGATGCCGTAAGTCAGGATATCCTTACTTTCGCGCGACGATCCGGGCCGCCTGACCGACCCTCGGGGCGATGAATATCTGGTTCTTGTAGGTCGCCGTCAGCACCGCCTGCGCCGTCGTCTCCACGTTCAGCGCCTCGCGCGCCAGCCGGAGATGCTTCTCGATCGTCGCCGTGCTCACGCCGAGGATCGCGGCGATGTCCTGGGATGTCTTGCCGTCTCCGACCCATTCCAGAACCTCCCGCTGCCGCGCGGTGAGAAGACTGACGCTGGTGTAGGGCAGGGAGGTCGCCTTGAGATGGAAGATCTCGTTCAGCATGCGGATCGCGCGCGCGTCCCGGGCCCAGATCTCCTCGACCTGGTGCTGCGGCGTCCCGATCGGCGCGACGAGGCCGATCGCGCCCTTGTTGCGGCGCGACACTTCGGGAAAGCTGATCGTGTAGCCGGCCTTGATCCCGTGTTCGATGTTGAGCGCGATGATCCTGCGCTCCTCGTCGGTGAAGCTCGCTTCGTTCTCCTTCAGCCATCCCCAGGAGCAGACGCCGACGTTTTCGGCGGCCCAACGCACCATCGGAGCGTTCTGGTAGAGACCGCCGTGAATGAACGCCTCCAGATAGGCGGGCGTGTGGTTCGACAGGACCATCAGGTCGTCGGGCTGCCCGAGGTCGCGGTCGGAACGGAAGCGGGTGAAGCCGTAGAGGAGCCGATCGAACCCGAACTCCGCCATCGCGGCACAATGCAGCGACCACGTCTCCTCGATCGTGTCGGCAGCCAGCAATTTCCCGATATGCTCGAGAACGCGATCCGTCATGCAAGATGCGCTTTCAATGCCCTGAGAGCGAGCGCGTAGCCTTCGGCGCCGAAGCCGCAGATCTGGCCGATCGCCACGGGCGCGATGAACGATGTCCGCCGGAACGGCTCGCGCGCGTGAATATTCGAGATATGAAGCTCGACGACGGGAACCGCGACGGATGCGACCGCGTCCATCAGCGCCACCGAGGTATGCGTGTAGGCCCCGGCGTTGAGGACGATCCCGTCATGGGTTCCGTCCGCCGCATGAATGGCGTCGATGAGCTCGCCTTCGTGGTTCGATTGCCGGAAGACGCAGGACAGTCCGAGGTCGTCGGCGGTTCTCCTGCAGAGATCCTCGATGTCGGCGAGCGTCGTATGCCCGTACACCTCGGGCTGACGCGTTCCGAGGAGATTCAGGTTTGGACCATTGAGCACCAGTAACGACGTCATCGCTCGACCTCCGAGGGTGGGACGATGTACCCGGTTGTCCCGCAGCCTGTCGATACCCTTTGTGGCAGACCGCCGCGGAGTGTTTCCTGCGGGCAACCGTTTCGTCGTCGGGTTCCGCCCGGGACCGGACGACAAGCGCCGGGACGGCTGGCCGGCGTTCCCTGTCGGACTGCTGGTAGTTACTTACCATAATACTGATTATACGAATAACTGACGCCGCACACGGGCCGTCGCGTTCGCGCGCGGCCTTTCCCCCGGCACGCTCCCGCGTTATCTCTCCCTCAAGACAAGGCACCGTGCATTCCGCCGACGCGGAATGACCAACACGTCAAGGAGACAGACATGGCAGATGGTCAGGGTTTCGGCCCCTCGCTCGCCGCGTTCGACTGGGCCGATCCGTTCCGGATCGCGGACCAGCTCACCGAGGACGAGCGCATGGTCGCGGAGAGCGCCCGCGCCTACGCGCAGGACAAGCTGCAGCCGCGCGTCCGCGCCGCCTACCGCGAGGAGCGCGTCGAGCCCGGGATCTTCCGCGAGATGGGCGACATGGGCCTTCTGGGCGTCACCATCCCCGAGGAATACGGCGGTCTCGGCGCGGGATACGTGAGCTACGGCCTTGTGGCGCGCGAGATCGAGCGGGTCGATTCCGGCTACCGCTCGATGATGTCGGTGCAGTCGTCGCTGGTGATGTACCCGATCCACGCCTATGGCTCGGAGGAGCAGAAAGCCAAATATCTTCCGAAGCTTGCCACCGGAGAGTTCATCGGCTGCTTCGGCCTGACGGAACCCGACGCGGGCTCCGATCCGGGCGGGATGAAGACGCGGGCCGAAAAGACGGCGGACGGCTATCGCCTGTCGGGCGCGAAGACATGGATCTCCAACGCGCCCATCGCGGATGTCTTCGTCGTCTGGGCGAAATCCGAGGCCCACGACGGCAAGATCCGGGGCTTCGTGCTGGAAAAGGGCATGTCCGGCCTCACCGCCCCGAAGATCGGCGGCAAGCTGAGCTTGCGCGCCTCGGTGACCGGCGAGATCGTCATGGACGGCGTCGAGGTGCCCGAGGACGCGCTTCTGCCGGGCGTCGAGGGTCTCAAGGGTCCGTTCGGCTGCCTCAACCGGGCACGCTACGGCATCTCCTGGGGCGTCATGGGCGCCGCCGAGGATTGCTGGCACCGCGCACGGCTCTACGGGCTCGACCGCAGGCAGTTCGACCGCCCCCTCGCCCAGACCCAGCTTTTCCAGAGGAAACTCGCGGACATGCAGACCGAGATTGCACTGGGACTTCAAGGGGCCTTGCGCGTGGGTCGCCTGATGGACGAGGGCCGCGCCGCGCCCGAGATGATCAGCCTCGTCAAGCGCAACAACTGCGGCAAGGCGCTCGACATCGCGCGGCACGCCCGCGACATGCATGGCGGCAACGGCATCCAGGAGGAATACGAGGTCTTCCGCCACATGGCGAACCTCGAGACGGTCAACACCTACGAGGGCACCCACGACGTCCACGCCCTGATCCTCGGCCGCGCGCAGACCGGGCTGCAGGCGTTCTTCTGATGACGGCGCCGCTGGAGGGCCTCAAGGTCCTCGACCTGTCGCGCATCCTCGCCGGTCCCTTCGCGGGCCAGACGCTGGCCGACTTGGGCGCCACGGTCATCAAGGTCGAGGCGCCGGGCGGCGACGACACCCGCACCTGGGGCCCGCCGTTCATCGCGCGCGACGGCGACCGCTCGGCGGCCTATTTCTACGCCGCGAACCGGGGCAAGCGGTCCGTCACGGCGGATTTCGGCAAGGAGGACGACCTCGCCCTCGTTCGCAACCTCGCCGCGCAAGCGGATGTTCTTCTTGAGAATTTCAAGGTCGGAGGCCTTGCGCGGTTCGGGCTCGACTACCCTGCCCTCGCCACGCTCAATCCCGGCCTCGTCTACTGTTCGATCACCGGCTTCGGCCAGGACGGCCCCTATGCCGATCGCGCCGGATACGACTACCTGATCCAGGGCATGTCCGGCCTGATGTCGATCACCGGCGCGCCCGACGGCGAACCGCAGCGCGTCGGCGTCGCCATCACCGATCTCGTCTCGGGTCTCTATTCGGTCATCGGCATTCTCGCCGCCCTGCGCGAGCGCGACCGGACGGGCCGCGGCCAGCAGCTCGACATCTCGCTTCTCGACAGCGCGACGGCGATCCTCGCCAATCAGGCGATGAACTACTTCGCGAGCGGGACCGCACCCGGCCGCGTCGGCAACATCCATCCCAACATCGTGCCTTATCAGGTCTTTCCGGTGGCCGACGGCGAGATCATCATCGCCGCCGGCAACGACGCCCAGTACCGGCGGTTGTGCGCGGTGCTGGGGCGCGACGATCTTGCCGACGCGCCCGAATACGCCACAAACGGCGACCGGGTGAGCCGGCGCGAGGCGCTGGTCCCCCTCCTCGCGCAGGCGACGCGGGCATGGTCGCGCGACGATCTTCTGGCGGCTCTGGAGGCGGTGAAGGTGCCGGCCGGCCCGATCAACTCCATCGCGCAAGTCATCGAGGACGAACAGATCAGGGCGCGCGGCATGCATATCCGCCCCGAGGGGGTGGACGGCCTGCGCTCCCCGTTGCGGTTCTCCGAAAGCACGCTCGAGACCTCGCGCACCGCCCCGATGCCCGACCAGCATGGCGACGCGATCCGCGACAAGGGCTTCGGCTAGACCGGCCAGAGCAGCGGGATCACGAGGCTCGCCGAGCAGGCCAGAAGCAGATTGAGCGGGATGCCGACCTTCAGGAAATCCGTGAACCGGTAGCCGCCCGGTCCGTAGACCAGCATGTTCGTCTGGTAGCCGATGGGCGTGGAGAAGGCCGAGGAGGCCGCGAACATCACCGCGACGACGAGCGGCCGCGGGTCGAGCCCGAGCGCGAGGCCGAGCTCGATCGCGATCGGCGTGAAGATGACGCCGACGGCGTTGTTCGACACGGTTTCCGTCAGCGTCGAGGCCAGCACATAGACGCAGAAGATGACGAGGACCGGCGGCAGGGTCATCAGCAGCGGTTCGACCCAGCTCACCAGAAGCCGGGCCGCGCCGGACTGATCCAGACCCGCGCCGACCACCAGCATCGAGAAGATCAGCGCCAGCAGCCGCCCGTCGACGAAGGAGAACGCCTCGTCGGAATCGATGCATCGGGTGACGAGGATCACCGCCACGGCGATCACCGCACAGACGAGGATCGGCGCCACGCCGAGGGCGGCGAGCAGGACCAGCCCCGCCAGCGCCCCCACCGCGATCGGCGCGTGCCCGCGGCGATAGGCCTTGACCTGCGGCCTGGCGATATCGACGAGATCCATGTCCGCGGCGAGCCGCTGGATATCCTCCGGCGCGCCCTCGAGAAGCAGGGTGTCGCCCACCACGATCACCAGATCGTCGAGTTGCCGTCCGATGTTCTGGTTGCGCCGGTGAACCGCCAGCGGGTAGACGCCGTAGCGCCGGCGCAGGCGCAGCGATCCCAGCGACCGCCCGATCATCCGGCACCCCGGCGTGATCAGCACCTCGACCGTCTCGGTCGCCACCGACGACAGCTTGTCGACCATGCGGACGTCGCGCGACTGCTGCAGGCCGAGAAGCTCCTGCATCTCGCTTCGGAGCACCACGCGGTCCCCCGGCTCCAGCTCCACCGACGCGAGGTCACGCCGCAGCGAGGCGTCTCCGCGCAGAACGTCGATGAGCCGGACACCGTCGCGCTTGAAGAGCTCCACGTCGACCGCCCTCCGCCCGGCGAGGGAAGAGTCCTCCGGAACAGCGACTTCCGTGAAGTACTTCAACTTGCGCCGGTCCGAAAGCATCGCGCTCATGGACGGCCGTTCCGGCAGGATCCGGCGCGCCACGAAGGCGACATAGGCCAGACCGATGCTGACCTGCAGCAGGCCCAGCGGCAGGATCTCGAAGATGCCGAAGGGCGCCATGCCCTTCGACCGCGCGACGCCGTCGACCAGCAGGTTCGTCGAGGTCCCAATCAGCGTCATCGTGCCGCCGAGGATCGCGGCGTAACTCAGCGGAATCAGGAGCTTCGACGGCGCGACGCCGAGCTTCCGCGCGACCTGGATGAAGACCGGGATCATCACGACGACGACCGGCGTGTTGTTCATGAAGGCCGACGCGACGGCGACGAAGACGAAGAGGACCGACAGCGTGACGAGCGGCCGGTCGTCCACCTGGCGCTCGGCATGCTTGGTCAGCCAGTCGAGCGCCCCGGTCCGCACGAGGCCGCCCATGATCAGGAACATCGCCAGGATCGTCCAGGGCGCCGGGTTCGACAGCGCCTCCCGCGCCGTGTCGTAGGGCACGAGGCCGAAGAGCAGCATCAGCGAGGCGCCGGTGACCGCCGTGACCTCGGCCGGCACGCGCTCCCGCACGAACATGACGAACATCGCCACCACGACGGCGAGCGCGAGAAGCGCGGACCCTGTCTCTCCGAAGGGAAGCGTCAGCATGGGGGCGGCGGATCCTCGCGCAGGTCAGCCGGCATTGTTACCGCTGTGGACGGGCACGGCAATGGTCACCTTCGGGCGCGGCTGCACGAGGAAGAGCCCGGTGAACATCAGCCCCATCGCCGCCCAGACCCAGGGCGAGAACGTCTCTCCCAGAAGCGCCATCGCCCAGAGGACGCCGAAGGCCGTCACCAGATAGCTGACCTGCGCGGCGAAGACGGCCCCCGCCCGGCCCACCATCCAGACATAGCCGGTGTAGACGGCGGCATGGACCAGCGAGATGAGGACGATCGCCGCCTCCGGCGCGCCCCAGGCGGTCCGGGGATCGATGAAATGGCCCGTCGTCAGGGCCAGCGGCAGCGCGAAGAGAAGCCCCACGGCCGAGGCGCCGAAGAGCACCTGGATCGGGTCCAGACCGAGCGTGCCCCACTTGCCCACGATGTTGCCCTCCAGCGCATAGAAGAACGGCGCGATCAGCGCGATCGGGATGAAGGCCGCCATCGCCGGATCCGGCAGGCTCGTCTCCGGCCCGACGATCAGGAGGACACCGCCGAGCCCGCAACCGAGCCCCAGGAACCGCGCCGGGCCGAACCGGTCGATCCCGATGCCGAGCGCGATCGGAAAGGCGAACATCGGCACGAGGGACAGCAGGATCGAGATCACCCCGGCGGGCAGATGGACGGCCGCCTGGAACGACGCCGCGTTGGGCAGCACCGTGCCGACGAGCGCGATGACGGCGTAGAACCGCAGGTGCGGCGCGGTGAGCGGCAGCCCCCTGCCCCGCGCCGCCGTGATCGCGCCGAGGATCACCGTGGCGATCACCAGTTGCCAGAAGATGATGCCGAAATGCCGGTAGCCTTCGCTGACCGCGATCTTGGCGAGCGGCTGGGTGATCCCCCAGCCCGCGCCCAGAAGCGCCAGAAGCGCGACGAGGCCGGCCTGTTCCCTCACGGCGCCGCGGCCTCGAGGCGTCCGCCCTCGCGCACCATCGCGACGCGGCGGGCGGCGCCGGTCCTGTCGTCGGTCTCCACGAAAAGCCCCGACAGCGTGGCCTCGCCGCCCGCCGCCTGGAACCGGCCCTTGCCCATGCCGGTGATGAAGCGGCGCATCGGTTCGTCCTTTTCCATGCCGATCACCGAGTCGTAGTCGCCGCACATGCCGGCGTCCGAGAGATAGCCGGTGCCGCCGCCCAGTATCATCGCATCGGCCGTGGGCACGTGCGTGTGCGTTCCCACGACCACGCTCGCCCGCCCGTCGCACCAGTGGCCCATCGCCATCTTCTCCGAGGTCGCCTCGCAATGCATGTCGACCAGGCTCGCCTGCACGAGGCCGCCGCGGGGGTAGGACTTCAGCACCGTGTCGATCGCCGAGAACGGGTCGTCGAAGGGGCGCTTCATGAAGACCTGGCCCAGAACCTGGGCCACGAGCACCTTGCGCCCGCCCGGTGCCGTGTAGACCCGCGCGCCGGCCCCCGGCGCGACCTTCGCGAAATTGAGCGGCCGCAGGATCCGCGGCTCCGTCTCCACGAACTCGATCATGTCGCGCTGGTCGAAGGCGTGATCGCCGAGCGTGATGACGTCGGCGCCCGCGTCGAGGATCGCCTTGGCATGCGCCGCCGACAGCCCCGCCCCGGAGGTCGCGTTCTCGCCGTTGACGACGACGAAGTCGAGCCGCCAGTCCGCGCGCAGGCCCGGCAGACGCTCCGCCAGCGCCGACCGTCCCGAGCGGCCGACGACATCACCCAGAAAGAGTAGTCTCATGCTGCGAAGGCGTAGGCGGCGGAACCCCGGAGGGCAAGAGGCAAGTGGCCGGAGCGATCTAGCCGAAAAGCTCCACATCGTTGGCGGCGGGAGCCGGGGGCCGCTCCGTTTCGGCGACCTCCGCACGTCCGACGAACCGCACCTGCGCGCGGCCCGACGCCGGCCAGAACCGGACCTGCCGCGCCCGGCATCCGCCGACGCTTTCGGAGACCAGCGGTATCCCCTCCGCCTTGAGGAAGCCGCGGGCGAAATCCGCGTTCTGGCCGCCGATGTCTGACAGCCCCGCGACGATGGCGGCGCCTCCGAACATCTTCGCCTGAAACCGCCTCCGCTCCGCGCCGCGCTTCAGGAGCGCGTTGATCAGGCGCTCCATGTCGCTTGCCCCGAAGCTCAGCGCGCCGAGCCGTCCGCTGGCGTCATCGGGCAGGAGGATGTGGTTCATCCCGCCCACCCGCGCGGCGGCATCCCAGAGACAGACGGCGACGCAGGAGCCGAGGATCGTCGAGATCACGTCCGACGGGCGCGCGCCCACCGCATGCTCGCCCTGGACGATGTAGGTCTGATCGCCCCGTGTCATGGCGCCCCCCGCCTCACGTCGGCAGCACGTTTTCGCGGCGGCAGAGCGACAGGATCTCGGCGCCGAGCCTGTCGAGCGGCACGCTGCGCGTCACCGCGCCGAGGTCGCGGGCGGCGCGCGGCATCCCGTCGATCACGCAGGTCTCGCCGGATTGCGCGAGGGTCTGCGCGCCCGCCTGCCGCATGGCCAGAAGCCCCTCCGCCCCGTCGCGGCCCATCCCGGTGAGGATGACGCCCACCGCGCGCCTGCGGAGCGCGGCCGCGGAGTGCAGGAGGAGGTCGATCGTCGGGACGTAGACATCGCCGGGATCGGCGGGGACGAGCCGCGTGGACGGCGGCCCGGAGACCACCGTCAGGTGATGGCCGCCGCCCCCGGCGAGGTGGATGCGCCCGGCGCGCAGCGGGACGCGGTCCCCGGCGATGGCGACGGCGGGGGCGAGGGTCGCGTCGAGGCGCCGGGCGAAGCTTTGCAGGAACGCGGCCGGCATGTGCTGCGCGATGAGCGTCGGCGGACAGTCCGCCGGAAACGGCGCGAGCACGCGTTCGAGCGCGTCGACACCGCCCGTGGAACTCCCGATGAAGACGGCCGCGCCGTTCCAGTCGAAGGCGGAAGCCGCCCCGCCTCCTCCCGCGGCCGCGCGTCCGGAGACGGCCCCCGACGCCCGAACGGTCGCGCCGCCCGCCGCGACGAGCGTCTCCACGAGGCGGCGGCGCACCCTGGGCTCGACCTGGAGGCGCGAGACGTCGACGCAGTCGACCGCGCCGAGCGACAGCGCGCGGATCGCGTCCGCGGAGTTGTCCCGGGTGCGCGTCGAGATCACGACGACCGGCATCGGCCGCAGGCGCATGAGACGCTCCAGGAAGGCGAGGCCGTTCATCCGCGGCATTTCGATGTCGAGCGTCACGACATCGGGGTCGAGCGCCTTGATGAGGTCGCGCGCCTCGAAGGGGTCGCGTGCCTCGCCGGCGACCTCCAGCCGCGCGTCCGACGAGATCACGGCGCGCAGGATGCTTCGGATCGTCGAAGAATCGTCGACGATCAGCACGCGGGCCCGGTTTCCCGTCGCGCGGGAGCCGTCCGGTATCACCTCCACCCGCCCTGCCCGCGCAACGCCGCACATCCTTGCATCCCGCCGGTCCGTCCCCGGCGCCTTCAGACATCGGCGGGACGGCTGAAGATTCGGTTAGCGCTCAGGGAGCCGCCGCGAAACTCTCCGCGCGCGCCCTGTTCCAGCGCTCCAGATAGCCCAGGGCGTCGGCCTCTCCGTCCACCAGGAAGTTCTCCGGCAACCATGGCCAGGCCTGGCTCCCCGTCAGCATCTCGCCGGTGGTGTCGCGCTGCATGAAGTGGTGCGGCAGGAAGGAGCGGGGGTCGTCGAGGCCCGCCGCGCCGGCCATCTCGGCCAGCGCCGTCATCGTGTTGCGGTGGAAATTCGCGACCCGCACCGACTTGTCGGTCACGTCGAGCGCCCGCTGCCGGAGCCTGTCCTGCGTGGTGACCCCGGTGGGGCAGTGGTTGGTGTGGCAGGCCTGCGCCTGGATGCAGCCCACCGCGAACATGAAGCCGCGCGCGGAGTTCGCCCAGTCCGCGCCGAGCGCGAAGGACCGGGCGATGTCGAAGGCCGAGACGAGCTTGCCCGCGGCCCCGATCCGCACCTTGTCGCGGAGGCCCGCGCCGCGCAGCGTGTTGTGCACGAAGGACAGCCCTTCGACGAGCGGCATGCCCACATGGTTGGCGAATTCGAGCGGCGCCGCGCCGGTGCCGCCCTCCTTGCCGTCGACGACGATGAAGTCCGGCACGATCCCGGTCTCCAGCATCGCCTTGACGATGCACATGAACTCGCGCCGGTGCCCGATGCAGAGCTTGAAGCCCACCGGCTTGCCGCCTGATCTCGTTCGCAGAATGTCGAGGAAGGCCATGAATTCGAGCGGCGTCGTGAAGGCGGTGTGCGCGGCGGGAGAGACGCAGTCGACGCCCATCGGCACGCCCCGCGCCTCGGCGATCTCGGGGGTGATCTTCGAGGCGGGAAGGACGCCGCCATGCCCCGGTTTCGCGCCCTGGGAGAGCTTCACCTCGATCATCCGGATCTGCGGATCGGCCGCCTGCGCCTCGAAGCGGTCGGCGTCGAACACGCCGTCGGGCGTCCGGCATCCGAAATAGCCCGAGCCGATTTCCCAGATCAGGTCGCCGCCGCCCTCCCGGTGGTAGCGGCTGATCCCGCCCTCCCCCGTGTCATGGGCGAAGTTCCCCATCTTCGCGCCCTTGTTGAGCGCGAGGATCGCGTTGGCCGACAGCGCGCCGAAGCTCATCGCCGAGATGTTGTAGAGCGAGGCCGCATAGGGCTGCGCGCAGGCGTCGTTGCCGATCACGACGCGGAAGTCATGGTCGGTGAGGTGCCTGGGCTGGATCGAATGGGTGAGCCAGGCGTAGCCCGCGTCGTAGATCCGCTCCTTCGTGCCGAAGGGCCGCTTGTCCTCGACGCCCTTCGCCCGCTGGTAGACGATCGAGCGCTGCTCGCGCGAGAAGGGCTCCTCGTCCTGTTCGTTTTCGAGGAAGTACTGCCGGATCTCCGGCCGGATCCCTTCGAAGAAGAACCGCATGTGGCCGAGAACCGGGTAGTTCCGCAGGATCGCGTGCTTCGGCTGCACGACGTCGTAGACGCCGAGCACGCTCAGCCCCGCGAAGACCAGCGCGGCGAGCCAGAACCACGGCGACACCGCGACGAGCGCGACAGAGACCAGCGTGAGCAGGACCACGCCCGCGAAGGTGTAATAGCGTTGATGGCCCAGCAGTCCCGACATCGATGCCTCCCGTTTGCGCGCATTCAATCGCTCAGGGGCCGGAGGCTCAAGGAGATTCCCGCTTCCCGCGGCGCACTAGCGCGTGAAGGAAATCGGAAGGTCGAAGCTGACGCGGGCGAGGTCGAGCTGGCCGGGCGCCGCCGGGAAGCGGCCCGCGCGGCGCACCGCGCTGACCGCCGCGGCGTCGAGCGCCGCGATACGGGAGCTTCTGACGACCTGCACCGCCTCGAGCGCCCCGCTCCGCGCGACGGTGATCCGCACCACGGGACGGCCTGCGGCGCGAAGGCCCGCGGGATGCACCTTGCGCGCCTCCACGCGGGCGCGGATCTCGGCGCCCCACGAGGCGACGAGGGAGCGTCGGGCGCTGTCCGACAGGCTGGGCGCGGAGGTCTCGGCGCGGCTGCCTCTCGTCCCCTGCCGGCCCGCGCCGCGCGCCAGCTGCTCTGGCCGCGCCTTCGGGCGCGTCGCGGGAGCCGGCGCGGCGGAGGCGGTCTCGACGACGGGAGCCGGTGCCGCCTCGGGCGTCGAGAGGCCCGCGGGCGCCCGCGACGGCCGCGCATCGGATCGCGAGGCTCCGGGCGGCGCGGGCGCCGCCTCCCGGGGGCCGGACATCGGGGCCGCCGGCGCGCCTGCGATCTCCGGCAGGGGAAGCGGGACCGGCGCCGGAGGCGCGATGTCGGGCACGTCCTCCGCATGCTGCGGCGCGGGAAGACCGGCCATGGTCTCTCCGCGCGCCGGCGCCGTCTCCGCCGAGGGTGCGGGACCGGCCGCGGCGACGGCGGCAGGCGCGTCGAGACCGGGCGCGGCGGTCGCGCGGGCGGGCGCGGTCTCCCACGCCGCGACCATCGCGTCGACCGCCCCGCCCGCGCCCTCGATCGACAGCACGGCCGCGCCGGCATCGCCCGCCCCTTCGGGCGCGCCGCCGGGCCAGCCCGCGAAAAGCGCGAGATGCGCGCCGAGCGCGAGGGCCGCGAAGGCCGGGATCTCGAGAAGACCCCTCACCGCGCCACCGCCACGAGCCGCACCTCGGTCACGCCCGCTCCCGCCAGACGCGCGAGGACCCCCGCCAGATCGTCCGCCTCCAGACGCGCATCGGCCCGGACGAGCAGCGGCGCGCCGGCGGGAACCGCCGCGAAGACCGCCGCGCCGCGCGTGTCCCCGAACGCCAGCTCGCCCCCCGCCCCGACGAAGAGGATGTCGGCCGGCTCCGCCGTCCCGGCGGTCTCGGCCTCCGGGGGGGCCGTCTCGAAAGGATCGGGCGGCGCGATCGTCGCCGTCATCAGAAAGAAGATCAGCAGAAGGAAGACGACATTGATCATCGGCACGATGCTCTCGCCGCGTCGTCTGGCCGGGGGCGCGCCGAACTCCATCAGCCGCCCTCCACGAGCACGAGGCCGGTGTATCCGGCGGCCGAAAGCGTCTCCATCACGTCGACGAGCCGCTGCAGCGAGGCGCCGTCGCGCGGCCGCAGGACGATCGGGTCGGTGGCGCTCTCGACGAGCCCCGCCAGACGCGCGACGAGCGCATCGCGGCTCACGGCGACGCCGTTCAGCCGCTGACCCTCGGGCAGGACATCGACCAGCCGGGGCGGCCCCTGCCACTCCCCCGCCCCGGTGCCGATCTGCAGCGGGATCGCCTGATCCTGCCCGAACCGGGCCGCGAGCATGAAGAAGACGAGGAGCAGGAACACGACGTCGACCATCGGCGTCAGGCTCGGACGGCGGCGGATGCGCGGGCGGGCGAAGGCGAACATCAGCCCCCTCCCCGCGTGAAGATCCGCGTGGCGAGGTCCTCCATGTCGCCCTGCACGCGCTCCACCACGCTTTCGAACCACGACAGCGCCATCGACGCGGGGATCGCCACGCCCATTCCGGCCGCCGTGGTGAGCAGCGCCTCCCAGATGCCGCCGGCAAGCGCGGAGGGATCCGCCTGCGCCCCCGTCTCCTGAAGCGTCTGGAACGCCGCGATCATGCCCAGCACCGTGCCGAAGAGCCCCAGCAGCGGCGCGATCGTCACCACGAGATCGAGCATCCGCAGACCCGCGCGGGCCCGCGCAAGCTCGGCCTTGGCGACGCGCGTGGTCTCCTCGCGCGCCTGCGCGTCGGTCAGGGACGGGTCGAGCCGCGCCGCCATCGCCGCCCGGGCGAGCCCGGCCCGGAGGCTCGAGCGTGCCGCGACGGTCTCCTGCGCGCCCGCGCGGTCTCCGCCCGCCCAGAGCCGCACGGCCCGTTCGCTCGCCGCGCCGGACCACGCGCCCATCAGCGCGAGCCGCCACGCCTTCCACAGGATCAGCGTGAGCGTCGCCACCGACAGCGCCGCGATCAGCCACAGGACCGGGCCGCCCCGGTCGAGGAACTCGGTCACGCCGGTCATGCCGCGCCCTCCGCCATCGCCGCCGCGACCGCCGCACGGATGGCGGCGAACCCGTCGGTGAGCGCGGCGGGCCCCGGGGACAGGATGAGCGGCGACTTGATCTCGTGGATCCGGCCCGCCCGGACCGCCGGAAGCCCGCCCCAGCCGGGCCGCGCGGCGATCTTTTCGGGCCGGACCTTCTTGCCGCACCACGAGGCCAGGATCACGTCCGGGCGCGCCGCCACGACCGCCTCGTGCGCGACGATCCGGCCCTGCGCCGCCTGTTCGCCCGCCAGCGCGGCGAACACGTCCTCTCCGCCCGCCCGCGCGATCAGCTCCGACACCCAGCCGATACCGGAGATCAGCGGGTCGTCCCATTCCTCGAACCAGACGCGGGGTCTCGGTGTCCCCGCGGGGACCGGCGTGATTTCAAGGCCTTGCGAAAGCTCTTTCACCAAGACCTCCGCCCGCTCCGGCACGCCGGTCAGCGCACCGAGCGTCCGCACCATGACCAGAATGCCGGCGACGTCGCGCTGGTTGAAGGCGTGCACCGCGACGCACGCCCGGAC
>CAYTBD010000025.1:0-14235 GCA_964435755.1 uncultured Rhodobacterales bacterium | reverse complement strand
CGGCGTCGCTGTAATAGGCGTCGTCCTGACGACGTCATTCCTGTTGTCCTAGGAGGAAGACCTCGATGACCGATACCGTGATCGCTGCACCGCCGATGACCTCTCTGCCGGTGGCGGGCGGCGGCTCGTTTCCCGTGCGGCGGGTCTATTGCATCGGCCGCAACTATGCCGCGCACGCGGTGGAGATGGGCCATGACCCCGACAAGGAGCCACCCTTCTTCTTTCAGAAAAACCCTGACAATCTGGATCCGTCCGGCGAGTTTCCGTATCCGAGCAAGACCTCGGACGTTCACCATGAGGCCGAGCTCGCGGTGATGCTCAAGTCAGGCGGCGTGAACATTCCGTTGGAGGCGGCTCTGGACCATGTCTTCGGCTATGCGCTGGCACTCGACATGACGCGCAGGGATCTGCAGGGCGAGGCGAAGAAGCTCGGACGCCCATGGGAGATCGGAAAGGCGGTCGAGCGATCCGCCCCGGTCGGACCGGTCCATCCGGTGGAGACGGTCGGGCATCTCGACGAAGGCAGGATCAGCCTCGAGGTCAACGGCGACCTCCGCCAGGAAGGCGACCTGAACCAGATGATCTGGAAGGTGCCGGAGATGATCTGCTACCTTTCGGAGTATTTCGAACTCGCCCCGGGCGACGTGATCCTCTCGGGGACTCCCTCGGGTGTCGGCCCGGTTGAAAGAGGCGACACGATGAAGATCGGGATCGAAAAGCTCGGCTCGATGACTGTGACGGTCGTCTAGCAGGGTCTTCGCGCTGTCGTCATATCGAAAATGTCGAAACGCAGGAACAACGCGGGCTTCAAGGCTCGCGTGGCGCTGGAAGCCGTGAAGGGCGAACGCACCGTGTCTGAGCTGGCCGCGGAATGTGGTGTTCACGCTGGAGGCGGACTTCTGCGTCGAGGCCTTGAACGAGGCGGTCCACCGCTTCGGCCGAGTTCATGAATACCGATAAGGGGTCGCAGTTCACGTCCTTCGCCTGGACCGACCGGCTGAAACGGATCGGCGCCCGGATCTCCCTCTCGGCGATTGCATGCAATCACCTGCCGGCAATGGATGGACGGCAAGGGCCGGTGTCTCGACAACATCTTCATCGAGCGCCTCCGGCGATCCTTGAAGATGAATGCGTCTACTTGCACGCTTGGGAGACCGGCTCGCAGGCCAGGGCGGGCGTTGGCCGATGGATCACCCTCTACAATCACCAGAGGCCCCACGCCGCCGATGGCGGACGGCCGCCCGCCCTGGTCTACTTAAAACAGATCGAAACCGACCAGCAGGGGCAGAGAGTAGCTTGAATCGCGTAGGAAACTGTCCAGGGATCGGGAAATAGATCAGAATGCGGGCTCCGTCAGATGTCTTCCCTTGTGACCCCCTCGAACTCCAGGGCCAGGTCAGGGCCGAAGGCGGAGGAGGGCGTGTGGTATCCGGGCGCAGCTTCGCCTGCCGCCACACGCTGCGCAATCGCCAACGCCGTCTGTGCCGTCAGCGCATAGGGGTCCGGCGTTTTCATGAGGCTGGCCACCCGCGCGCCCTCCGTGTCCCATGCCTCGCCGAGGATGATGCTGCGCGCGCTGCCCCTGCGCTCCGCGGAAGGTCCGGACGTCATCCGTCCGACCAGCCGCTTCAGGAAAGCCTGGGCGGGCGGCGACGCGAACAGGGGACGGAGCTTGGGTGGCATGCGGGCCATGACGCGGAGCGGAAGCGAGGCCTCGAAATGCACGTCGATCTCCTGCGCTCCGGTGGAGTGCCATGCGGTCGCCACATCGCCCCAGCTTACGCCGACGGTCTGCACCGGACCCGCGCCGAAGTCGGCGCGACCGAGCGGGGCCTTCTCGAGTTCCACGATCCGTCCGCCGCGCCGGACCATGGTTCCTCGCCCGAGGGCCTCGACCGCCGTCCGTGCCGTCCCCCGGCTGGCTTGCGTCAGACCTGCGATTGACAGCCTCAGGCGATGCAGCCCCGGTTGCCGCCGCTTCAGGTGCGCGGCCAGGCAGTCGCTCGGCACCACGTCGAAGCCTGCGCCGGGCAGAAGAACGATGCCGGCCTTTCTGGCCTCTGCATCCCGAGCGGCGATCCGCTCGAAGACGGCGATCTCACCGGTGATGTCGACGTAGTTGGTTCCGCATGCGAGACAGGCCGCCACGAGCGGATCTGCCGTCCCGGAGAAGGGGCCGGCAAGGTTCAGGACCACCGCCACGCCTTCGACGGCGCGCCGCACCGCTGCTGAATCCTCGAGATCGAAGGCCGTCCACGATGTCCCGAGGCGGGTCGCAAGCGCGCGGACCTTGCCCTCGTTTCGGCCCGCAAGTTTGAGAGGCTGCCTCGGCGTAGCCACAGCCCGTTCGGCCACCAGCGTTCCGGTGTATCCGGTGGCGCCGTAGATCAGCAGGTCCTTCATGGGCATGTGCATCCTCTTCCTGCGCCGCAGAGCATTCGTCGTCTCTCAACCAGCACAATGGCCTTCGGCGCGGAGTCGTTCGAATTTTCGGCGTTCGGTGCCGAAAGAAACTTCCACTCACCGCTTCGTCTTTCAGCTTGGCCGCCAATCTGCCCGTTGCTGTGCCGGGATTGTTCCTTCGTCCGCGGCCGAAGACTTCGGTGCCAGCGAACGTGGCTCAGCAGGCAGCACATGTGGCACCTCGGACAGGCCGCGGGCGCGGCGGACCCCTGCGCCCGGCACGACGGGATGGTGTTACGGCCGATCAGCTGCGCACGATCTGCGTTTTTCCCGACGCGCGGATCCGGGCGTGAAGGGAGGCGTAGGCGGGCACCACGATCATCTGGAGCAGCGAGGCGAACAGCACTCCGACGCCCAGCGAGACGGCGGTCGGGATCAGGAACTGCGCCTGCACCGACGTCTCGAGGATGAGCGGCGCGATGCCGAGGAAGGTGGTCATCGCCGTCAGAACGATGGCGCGGAACCGGGCCAGCGCCGCGGACTCGATGGCCTCGAACGGGTCCGTTCCCTCGCCCTCGGCCTCGAGCATGAAGTCGACCATCAGCAGTGCGCCGTTCACGACGACGCCTGACAAGCCGATGATGCCGAACATGGACAGGAGCGTCAGATCAAGGCCCAGCGCCGCATGCCCGAGGACGGCGCCGATCATGCCGAACGGCACCGTGAAGAGCACGATGACGGGGCGGGTGTAGCTTCCGAAGGCCAGCGCGAGAACGGCGTAGATCGCGAACAGCGTGAGCGAGAAGTTGACGACCAGGGCACTGGTGAAGCGTTGCGACTCCTCCTGCTCACCGCCGGTCGTGACCTCGAGCCCCGGGTAGTCCCGCTTCAGATCGGGTGCGATCTCGGACTGGATCCAGCGGGTCTCCTCGCCGCCGGTCGTCACGGCGGTGTCGACGTCGGCGGTGATCGTGGTGATCGTGCGGCCGTCGATGCGGCTGATGCTGACGGGGGCCGGGCGGAAGGACAGGTTCGCCAGTTCGGTCAGCGGCACGAGGCCCCCGGGCGTCGTGATCCGCAGGCGCTGCAGGTCGGCGACGGAATCGCGCTGCTCCTCGATGAGGCGCAGACGGACGTCGACCTCTTCCTGGTTCCGCGCGATCTCGTCGACGGTGATGCCGTAGAACGCGCCGCGAATCTCGCGCGCGAGCGAGTTCATGTCGATGCCGTAGCTGGCGGCAGCCGGCTTGAGGGTGATGGCGATCTCCTGCGCGGACGCGGCGGCATCGTCGCGGATGTCCATCACGCCCTGCCGGCCCTGCAGCGCCTCGCGGATGCGGGCAACTGCGGCGGCGCGGGCGTCGTCGTCCTCGGCGCTGACCTCGAGCACGATGGGCTCGCCCACGCCGACGATCGCCGCGCTGAACGACAGGGTGCGCGCGCCGGCCACCTCGCCGGCGGCCTCGCGCCAGGCGTCGGTGAACTGCCGCGCGGAGCTTTCGCGCCGATCGGCGTCGAGAAGCTTCGCCGAGATGCGCGCGCTGTTGCCGGTCTGGACGCCGCCCGTCTCGCCCGGGCCGCCGTCGCCGGTGACGAAGCCGATGGAGATCGCGGTCGCCTGCAGCAGGCCCTCTTCGCCCACCTCCTCGGCCGCGTCCCGCGCGGCGGCGGCGATGCGGCGCGCCCCGGCCAGCGTCTGCTCATCGCTCGTGCCCTCGGGAAAAGTGAGTTCGGCGGATACGAAATTCCCCTCGATCTGTGGGAAGAAGGTGAACCGGACGACACCTCCGGCGACGAGGCCCGCCGTCATGATCGCGAGAGAAAGCGCCCCCGCGAGGACGAAGAGCGGATGCGCGATCGAGCCGCTGATCACGCGGCGCAGCGGGCCGTCGGCCGCGCGGCGGAAGCGGCGATCGATGGCGCGCCGCAGCGGTTCGGCCAGGCGGCGCGGCGAAAAGCGGCGCGGCTCGCCCTGGTGGATGTGCGACAGGTGGTTCGGCAGGATGAGGAAGCTTTCCACGAGCGACAGCGACAGGACGTAGATCACCACGGCCGCGACGGGCGCGATGAACGAGCCGGAGGAGCCGGGGATGAAGAGCAGCGGGACGAAAGCGAGAATCGTGGTCGTCACGGAGAAGAGGATGGGGCGCCAGACCCGCGCGATCCCCTCTTCGGCCGCGCGGCGGGAGGCGGCGGCGGGATCGTCGTCCTGCCCCTCCTGCCCTTCCATCCGGGCGAAGATGTTCTCGCCCACCACGATGGCGTCGTCCACGACGATGCCGAGGGCGAGGATGAAGCCGAACAGCGATAGCTGGTTGATCGTGGTGCCGAAGAGCAGCATAGGCGCGAAAGCTCCGACGAAGGCCACGACGACGCCGGCGGCGACCCAGGCGGCCACGCGCAGGTCGAGAAACAGCATCAGCACGACGAGGATAAGAGCGGCGCCGATCGCGCCGTTCTTCATCAAGAGGTCGATGCGCCCTTGGAGCTGGTCGCCCGAGTTTCGCCAGATCTCGGCGGTGACGCCATCGGGCAGCGTGGGCTGGAATTCGTCCTCCAGATAGGAGATCGCGGTTCCGGTGACCGCCAGGACCTGTTCGCTCTCGGCGCGGTTCACGGCCACGAAGGCGGCCGGCATGTCCGAGACGGAGGCGCGGATCGACCCTTCGGCGAGGGTTTCGCGGATCGAGGCGATGTCGCCCAGCGTGACCTGCGCGCCGCTGTCGGCGGTGAAGAGCACGAGGTCGCGGAATTCGTCGGCCGTGTCGGCCTCGGCCAGCGTGCGGATCTGCAGGCTGGTGGCGCCGGTGTCGATGGATCCGCCCGAAAGGTCGAGGTTGGCCGCGCGGATGCGGCCGGCGAGCTCGGTCAGTCCGATGTCGTAGGCGAGGAGCGTCTCACGAGGGACCGAGATCTCGATCTGGTCCGTCGGCACGCCCGAGATCGCGACCTGGCTCACGCCGTCCATGGCGGTGAGATCCTCCCGCATGCGCTCGGCCAGCGCCTTGAGCGTCTCGCGCGGGACGTCGCCGTGGAGCGCGAATTCGACGGCCAGTTCCTCGGGCTCGACCTCGAAGACGCGCGGCGGCTCCGCCTCGCTCGGGAAGGTGGTGATGCGCGCGATCCCGGCCTCGATGTCGTCCTTGACCTCGTCGATGTTCGCGCCGCCCGTCAGTTCGGCCCGCACGGTGCCGACGCTCTGCTCTGCGGTGGAGACGAGTTCGCGCACGCCCTCGAGACCGCGCAGTTGTTCCTCAATCGGGGTGAGGATGGCCTCGGCCACCTCGAGCGGCGTGGCGCCGGGGTAGACGACCGAGACGGAGACGGTCTCGACCGCTATCTCGGGAAAGGTCCGGACGGTGAGGTTCTGAATTGCGGCGACGCCGGCGGCGAGGAGGCTCACCATGAGGAGGTTCGCCGCGACGCGGTTGCGCAGGAACCACAGGATGATCTCGGTCATTGCGCGCCTCCCGCGCCGGCGCCGGACGGCGCTTGCGGATCGGGCTCTTGGCCGGTGACGCCGTCCGAGGGCGCCCCGGCGCCGGCCGCGCTCCCAACGCCGCCGGGCTGGACGATGCCGGAAGGCCCGGACCCCGTGCCCGTCCCGATAACGGAGGATCCGGCGCCGGTGGTCATACCGTCATCCGGCGCGCCGCCGGTCGCGGACGGCACGTCCGGGCCGGTGTCCTCGCCCGCGATACCGATGTCCGGATCGGGGCCAAGGGTCATGCCGGAGTCGCCTGCAATGCTGCCGTCGTCGCCGGGGGAGCCGCGCCGCGCTCCCGCTCCCGCCGCGTCCGGCTCCTGCGCCGAGCCGGCACCCGCGCCGGGACCGGGCCCGGGACGGGCCCAGATCGCCGATCCCGCGCCGCCCGCACCGGTGTCGTTCGGCGTCTGTGGCGACGTCGGACGCGCCGCCCCCGCTCGCGATCCCGCTCCGGTGCCGGAGCCGACCGGATCCACACCGATTTCACCGTCGGCCGGTTCCTCGGCGACGCGCACCTCCTGCCCGTCGAAGGCGGCCGCCAGGTCGCTGAGCATCACAGGTTCGCCTGGCGCCAGGTCCGCGGCGACGACAACCGCCGAGTCTTCCCCGCGCTGCAGCACGCGTACCTCGTGCCGGTCGAGCCGTCCGTCGGAGACCGACCAGACGAGCTGCCCGCCCTTGAGCGCCTGTGCGGGCACGCGCAAAGCCTCAGCGCCGTCGAGGCTGACGGGCAGTTCCAGTTGCACAAGCTCGTCCACGCGCAGGACCGGGCCTTCCTCCGAGGAAAACGGGTCGGCGACCGCAACGATCAGCGTCGTGGTGCGGGTGCGCGTCTCGATCTGCGGATTGACCTCGGTCGCGACGCCGGTCCTCAGACGTCGCCCGGCAAGATCACGGATCAGGACCTCGCCACCCAGCGCCCGCTCGGCGCTGCCGAGAAGCGCCAGATCGGCTGCGACGAGTCCCATCTCGATCTCGACCGCCTCGGCCGCGACGAGCGCGCCCACCGACTGGCCCGGCTGCAGGAGCTGCCCGGGTGCCGCGTCACGGCGCGTCACCACCGCCTCGAAAGGCGCGCGGATGACGGTGTCATTCAGCGCAAGCCGCGCCTGCGTCAGATCGGCTCGGGCGGCGGCGAGGGTCGATTGCGCCGTGGCGACCTGGAGGATCGCCTCCTGCAGACGGGCCTCGGACACGAAATCCTGACCCTGCAGTTCCTCCTGCCGCTCCCGGTTGACCCGCGCCTCGGCCAGCGATGCCTCGGCCTGCTGAACGCGCGCCTCTGCGCGCTCGATGTCGGCCTCGAAGCGCGCCTGCTCCAGGCGCAGCAGGAAATCCCCCGCCTCGACGCGCCGGCCGACGACGAAGTCCTCGCTGATCTCGACAATGCGGCCGGAGGCCTGCGAGGAGACGGCGATCTCTGCGCGGGGCCGGACGAAGCCGGTCTGGCGGATCAGGACCCGATCCGCGGCGGCGGCCTCCGCGGCGCGGATGAGAGGCGGGGCCGGGGCGTCCTGCGCGGCGGTCTCGTCGGGCCGCGACAGCCACCAGAAGACCGCGCCCCCAAGGAGGAGGAGCGCGAGGCCGCCGATAAGCCAGAGCCAGCGCGCGGATCGCTTGCGCTTGCGCCGGTCGATGTCTGCCTCGGGCGCCTGCGTATCGGTCTTGGCCATGCGCGGTCAGTTCCCGTCGCCGCCGGAGCCGTCCCCACCTTCCGCCGCGCCCGCGGGCACAACGACGGCGCCGTCGACCGGATCGATCGAGACGTCCGCGATCGGTACGCTCCGCCGGTCGCTGCCGAGTCCGAGGAGCCCGGTGTCAATTTCGTACACCAGCGAGTCGATCCGCGCGGTGTCGAGCGAGATCATCAGGTCGGTGACGGTGCCGAGTTCGGCGCCCGAGCGGTCCCGCACCGGCCGGTTGAGCAACCGGCTGGCAGAAATCGTGCCGGATATGACGTCGATTTCCCGCGCCGAACCCTGCTGCGTGTCTGCGTCGCCGCCCTGGGATTCGGCGCGCTGCTGCGGTCGGTCCTGCTGCGCACCGTCTTCGGGGTCGGACGGCGCCGAGAGCACGATCCGGGGGACGCTCACCGTGCGGCCCTCGTCGGGCACGGCGACGGAGGGATCGCGCCGGGGTTCCTCGATCTCGACTGTGTATGTGTAGGTGTCGAGTTCCTGTGCCGCGCCGCCGGACTCTCCGTCGCCCGCCCGCGCGATCTGTCCCGCGAAATCCGTGGGCTCGGGTTCTGCAGTCTGCCCGTCTGCCCCGTTGTCCTGAGCCGCAGGCGCCTGCCGGTCAACGCCGGCTTCCGCCAGGTCGAGCGCCTCCTCAAGGCCGAGTGGCAGCAGTACCGCGTCAACCGCGTGCACGAGCGCCTCGTCCGCGCTGAGGTCTCCGGCGACGACACGCGCCTCGTTCGCGGCGCGCGCCCGCATCACCGCCTCGGGGCTCGCCGCGCTCTCGGGCTGGGCGAGGCGTACGGTCAGCGCGCCGCCGGTGTAGGTGGCGAGCATCCGCTGACCGGCAAGCGTCTCCATCTCGACGGGAAGGTCATCGGCCTCGTGCCGCGCGCCGGGAACGACATGGGCCGCCAGAACGTCGCGCATCACGTCGGGATGGCGCTCCAGCCGGTCGCGGAGCGAATGCGGGAGGTTCAGGAACGCCTCGTTCGTCGGCGCGAAGATCGTGGCAGCGCCGTCGGGCGCCACGTCGGTGAGGCGGATGCCCTCGGCGAAGCCCGAGAGGTCCGGTGCGCGCTGCAGCGTCTCCGCCAGATCCTGTGCCGGCGCTTTGGGGGCGACCGCCAGTATCATCGCAAGCGCCGTCGGAAGGGCGCCGTGTAATCTGGTGATGGTCATCACTCTTCCCTGCAGTGGTGGCCGCACATGACGTCCTTGCGCCGGGGAGGCGGCTCATTTCCGATAAGAAGGATTGACGCCGCCGCGCCGGGATTGTTCCCGTCCAACTGCCCGCATGGCCTGCTGCCGGTTTCGTGGACACGAAGACAAGATCGTGACCAAGGAAACGGAGAGTGGGTTGACGAGACG
The DNA here is from genome assembly GCA_964435755.1 of uncultured Rhodobacterales bacterium. Classification (GTDB taxonomy): domain Bacteria; phylum Pseudomonadota; class Alphaproteobacteria; order Rhodobacterales; family Rhodobacteraceae; genus DAINOF01. Next base: position 5,295 of record CAYTBD010000025.1, on the reverse strand, counting down.
GAAGTCCACGAAGGAGGTCAACTTCGCGGCCGTGAAGCTGGCGTCAGAGCGGGCCATTTCGGTCGCGCAGGCAGCCCGTGATCTGGATGAGTGTTCTGCGCCGCTGGATGCGCGACGCGGCCTGGGCTCCCGCGACCGCGTTCTCGGGCAACGGTCCCCAACGTGCCGAGCCGGCCGAGATCGCGGCCCTGAAGAAAGAGGTCGTGGGTCCGCGTCCTAGACGCTGACCGCTTGGTACAGCGTCGCCTCGTCCAACTCGTCCTTCCGCGCCCAGAGCTTCGGCGCGCCGCGCTCGAGCGTGCAGAACCGGTCGCCGAGGCCCCAGGCAAAGCTGAAGTACTGCTCGACGAGGACGATCGCCATGTCCTGGCGGTCGCGCAGATGCGCGATGACGCGACCGATCTGCTGAATGATGCTGGGCTGGATTCCCTCGGTCGGCTCGTCGAGCAACAAGAGCTTCGGCTTCGCGACGAGGGCCCGGGCGATGGCGAGCTGCTGCTGCTGGCCACCCGAGAGGTCGCCGCCGCGACGGGCGAGAAACTCCTTCAGGATCGGGAAGAGCTCGAAGATCTCGTCGTCGATCCTGCGCTCCGAGCGCGGCAGGCAGGCGAAACCCGTCTCGAGGTTTTCCTTCACCGTGAGCATCGGAAAGATGTCGCGGCCCTGCGGGACGTAGCCCACGCCCATGGCCGCCAGCGTCTGCGCCGGCCAGCGGCCGACCGTCTCGCCGCCGAGGCGTACCGTGCCGCCGCTGCGGGCATGTGTCCCCGAAATGGCCTTCAGAAGCGAGGTCTTTCCGACACCGTTCGTCCCCATGACGCAGGTCACCTCGCCCATGCCCGCTGAGAGGTCGACGCCGTTCAGGATCTGGCTGCCACCGTAGTGAAGGGTGAGGCCCTCGACCTCCAGAAAATCACCGGCCAAGGTACACCTCGATCACCTCTTCATTCTTCGTCACATAGTCGAGCGAGCCCTCCGCGAGCACCGAGCCCTCGTGAAGGACCGTCACCTTGCAGTCGAGACGACGGACGAATTCCATGTCGTGCTCGACCACGATCACCGCGCGCGACTTCGCCGCCTGCCTGAGAAGCTCGGTGGTGTGCTCGCGTTCCGGGCCGGTCATGCCGGCGGCCGGTTCGTCGACCAGAAGAAGCCGCGGCTCCTGCGCGAGAAGCATGCCGATCTCGAGCCATTGCTTCTGTCCATGGCTGAGTTCGCCTGCCTTGCGGTCGAGTGCGGGGGCGAGGCCGATTTCTCCGGCGAGTTCGGCGACCCGGTCGAGATCGTCGGCGGAGGGACGGAAGACGAGCACCGAAAACGGCCCCCGGTCCTTTTTCAGGGCGAGCATGAGATTGTCCCGCACGTTCTGGTCTTCCAGGACGGTGGGGCGTTGAAACTTGCGGCCAATCCCGGCCCGCGCAATGGCCGCCTCGCTCATTCGCAGGAGCGACAGGTTCCTTTCGCCCCAGATCACCCGGCCATCATCGGGCCTGGTCTTGCCGGTCACGATGTCCATGAAGGTGGTCTTGCCCGCACCGTTCGGCCCGATGACGGCGCGCAGTTCCCGCTCACCGATGGAGAACGACAGGTTGTTGATCGCCTTGAACCCGTCGAAGGAGACCGACACGCCAGAGACTTCCAGAAGCTGGCTCATTCCTTCGTCGCCTCCTCTTGCCGCAGTGCGCCCGGGTCGGGGCCCATGTCGGCGCCGTGGCGGTCTGGGCGGCGGCGTTTGGCGATCAGATCGACGAGGCCGCCGAGGCCCTTCGGCGCGAAGAGCGTGACCAGCACGAATGAGAGGCCGAGGATCACCGTCCACCAGTCGACCCACACGATCCTCAGGGGGCCGAGCGAGAGGTTGGGCGCCTGGCCGGAGGTGAACCAGGTCGACACCAGCGACACGAAGGCCGCCCCGATGACCGCGCCGTAGAGCCGGCCGCGCCCGCCGACCGCAACCCAGACCGCTAGGTAGATGGACGCGATGGGCGCGATCTCGTTCGGCGTGATGATGCCCGCCTGCGTGTAGTAGAGCGCACCCGCGATGCCCGCGATCATCGCCGTGACCGTGAAGACGAAGAGCTTGTAGACCTCGACCGGATAGCCGAGGAAGCGCACCCGCGCCTCGTCGTCGCGTATGCCCCGCAGGACCGAGCCGAACTTGCCCGACACGATCCAGGCCGCGAGGAGATAGCCCGCCCCGAGCGCAAACGCCGAGGCCCAGAGGAGATAGACCGAAACGTGGGACTGCGGCACCGTCTCGAATCCGGGGATGTTCTGAAGCCCCGATAGCCCGTTGTTGCCGCGAAGGCCGTTGTCGTTCTGGAAGACGTAGAGCGAGATCGCCAGCGTCATCGCCTGGGTGAGGATCGAGAGGTAGACGCCCGTCACCCGCGAGCGGAAGGCGAGCCACCCGAAGACGAGCGCGAGAAGCCCCGGCACAAGCACGACGAAGGCGAGGTGCAGCGGGAGGGAATGTGCGAAGGCCCAGATCGTGGGGAGTTCCGAAGCGCCGACGACTCCGAAGATCTGCTCGGCGACCGCGGCGCGTACTTCCTCCTCGGTCGGCGGCAGCGCTCCCGCGGCGAGCGAGCCGAGAACGATGTTCTCGGTCCGCGCGTACATCAGCCACATGCCGAAGGCGTAGCCGCCGATGCCGAAGAACGCCATGTGGCCGAGCGAGAGGATGCCCGTGTAACCCCAGACGAGGTCCATGGCGAGAGCGACGAGGCAGAGACAGAGCGTCTTGCCGAGGGTCTTGACGAAGCTCGTCGACAGATGCCCGACTCCGAACGCCTCCGACAGCACCGTGACCCCGATGGTGAAGGCGGCGAGGGCGACGAGGAAGATGAGCACCGAGGGGTTCCGGAGCGCGAAGGGCGTGCGGCGCCGCGGACCTGCCGGGAAGGTCGCGGCCTGGGAGATCTGGTCGGTCATCGCCTCACGCCTCGGCCGCGCGGCCCTTGAGGGCGATGATGCCCTTCGGCCGGAACTGGATGAAGAGGATGATAAGCAAGATCATGTAGGTCTGGGCCGCCAGCGTGTTGGAGGGGTTCATCCACTCAATGCCCTTCTGGAAAAAGCCGATGAGCGTGGCCCCCAGAAGCGTGCCCCAGATGTTGCCGACCCCGCCGACGACGACGGTCATGAACGACTGCACGATGTAGTCCTGCCCGAGTTCGGATGTGACCTTGGCGTAGAGCCCGATCGCCACGCCCGCGATACCTGCGATGCCCGAGCCGAACCCGAAGGTGAGCATGTTGATCCGGTCGGGATTGATGCCCATCGAGGCGGCCATGCGCGGGTTCTGGGTGACCGCGCGGACCTCGAGCCCGAGCCGCGTGCGGTTCATCACGAAGAGGAACATCACGAGGAACAGAAGGGCGAGAATGAAGATCGCGATGCGGATGTAGCTGATGGACACCACATCGTTGAACACGAGAGATCCCGACAACCATTCCGGCGAGGTGAGCGGCCGGGCCTGCGTGCCGAAGACGATCTTCGCGAGCTGCTGAAGCGCGATGGAGACACCGAATGTCGCCAGAAGCGTCTCGAGCGGCCGGTGATAGAGCCAGCGGATCACGAGGCGCTCGAGAGCGACCCCCGCCGCGAAGGTCACGGCGAAGGCGAGCGGCAGGGCGATGACGATCGACAGCGTGTAGTCCGGCACGAACTGCTGGACGACGAAGCCGGTATACGCGCCCATCATGATGAACTCACCATGCGCCATGTTGATGACCCCCATCACGCCGAAGGTGATCGCAAGGCCGATCGCGGCGAGAAAGTAGATCGAGGCCAGCGAGAGCGCGTCGAGGGTGAGGTCGGCGGCCTGGTTCAACGCGATGCGAAGCTCGATGCCGTCGAGCGCGGCTTGCGCGGCGATGGCGACAGCCGCGGGCGCGCCGACGTAGCGTTCATAGAAGACGAAGGCGTCGAGCGCCTCGGAGACCTCCGCCTCGGTCGCCACTGCCGCGACCGCGCCGCTTGCCGCGAGTGCGGCATAGGCCATGTCGCGCGCCGCCTCGGTGTCGAGCCTCGCGACCTCGACGCCCGCGACCGCGCCGCCGTCGATATTGGCGATGAGGGCGGCGCGCTTGTCGTTCCGGCTGATCCTTGGCGGAGCAAGGTCGGAGGTGACGAGCAGGTCATAGGCGTCGGCTTCCGACAGTCGCTCGGAGCCGACGGTGAGGGGGCCTGCGACGTCATCGTCGCCGGGAAGTGCCGCGGCCGCCTCGATGCGGGTCTGGACGAGCGGCGTCAGGGCAGCCCGCAGACTGACGCTGAGGTCTCCCGAGAAGCTTTCGATGGCTTCGATCCGCTCGGCATCCGTTTCCCCGAACCGGATCGTCAGGAGCCGCTCGAGCCGCGTCTTGCGTGCCGCGATCTGCGCGTCGGCTTCGCCGGCGATGGCCGCACGCAGGGTGCCGAGATGAGACGGCTCGGGTCGCCGCTCGATGGCGTCGAGCGCGCCGAGCCGTGTTTCAGGATCGGGGTCGCTCAATTGAAAGCGGACGAGCGCCGATCCGATCATCCCGCGAATGCCGCTGTTCGGCTTCAGCTGCACGTAGCCGTCATCTGGCACTTCGCCGATTTCGGCGCCGCCAGCGACGTCGAAGATCCGGATCGTGTCGCGGTCGATTTCCTCGGCAAAGACGAACAACCCGGTGGCCTCGTCGAGCCACATCTCCTTCGACTGCCAGCGTTCGAACACCGTCTGCGCCGCCGGAAGGCCCGAGATCGCGATCGCGTCGATCGCGGGCCCGATGGTCCGGCGCGACGACGCCGCGATCGCCTCGCCATGATCCTGCAGAAGCCGCTGGATCGGGGCCTCTGCGTTCTGAGCCCATGCAGGGAACGCGAGCCCGATCAGCACCGCGATCCCGATAATGCGTCTCGAAAGAGCCGTCACCCCTGCCCCCAAAGCAATGAATGCGGAGGGCGGACAACCGCCCTCCGCGAAATGTTTCAGTAGTTCGACTGGATCTGGACGCAGGTCTCGGTTTCGGTGTTGAACATCCCGCAGCCAAGCTCCGGCCAGTTCGAGACGAGCACAGCCGATTCCGGCAGGAAGTCGGTCCAGGCGTCTCCCGGCACTTCCTCTGTCTGGCTGATGATGTCGAACTGGCCGTCCGCGGTGATCTCCCCGATGAGCACGGGCTTGGTGAGGTGGTGGTTCGGCATCATCGTCGCCGTTCCGCCGGTGAGGTTCGCAACCTCTTGGCCGTACATCGCCTCGCGCACCGCGTCGACATCGGTCGTGCCTGCGGCTTCGGCGGCCTGCACCCACATGTTGAAGCC
>CAYTBD010000024.1:0-14273 GCA_964435755.1 uncultured Rhodobacterales bacterium | reverse complement strand
CGTTGATGATGCGCAGAACCTCGAGACCGGCGATCTTGCCGGCGTCCTTGGTCGCCTGACGCTGGGCATCGTTGAAGTAGGCAGGCACCGTGATGACGGCCTGTTCCACCTTCTCGCCCAGATACGCCTCGGCCGTTTCCTTCATCTTCTGAAGAATGAAGGCAGAAATCTGTGAGGGGGAATATTTCTCGCCGCCGGCCTTGACCCATGCGTCGCCGTTGCCGCCGTCGATGATATCGTAAGGGACGATCTTCTTGTCCTTCGTCACTTCCGCGTCGTCCACGCGGCGGCCGATCAGGCGCTTGACGGCGAAGATCGTGCGTTCGGGGTTCGTGACCGCCTGACGCTTCGCGGACTGGCCGACAAGGCGCTCACTATCCGTGAAGGCGACGATCGACGGGGTCGTGCGCCCCCCTTCCGAATTCTCGATCACGCGCGGCTGCGATCCGTCCATGATGGCGACGCAGCTGTTCGTGGTTCCAAGGTCGATCCCGATGACTTTGGCCATGCTCTGTCCTCTTTCTTAAGGCGATGTCTTGGGCTGAGGCCCGTTACGGCACCCCGGCCCGATCCCGGAGTTGTGCCGTCCATCTTCCGAACGGCGCTTCGCGGGGTATATAGGGTTCGAAAAATGGCGCTGCAAGCGCTGTGCCAAGGCAGGATTAAGCTACAATCCCTTCTTTCCCGGTGTTTGGACGATGCGGATATCGAAGAGCGAAATCACCGATCTGAAGGGCGTGCAAGTTCTTTCGGGCGCGCTGGACGCGGACGCGCAACGTGCGCTTGTGGAAGACCTGCGCGGCATCGCGGCCGCTGCGCCGTTTTTTCGGCCGGTGACACGACGGGGCGCCGAGATGAGCGTCCGCATGACGTCGGCCGGCATCTGCGGCTGGATTTCCGACCGGCGCGGCTACCGCTACGAGCCGAAGCATCCTTCCGGCGTGGCCTGGCCGCCGATCCCCGACCGGATTCTCGGGATCTGGCGCAGCGTCACGGACCTTGAGCGCGATCCGGACTGCTGCCTCGTCAACTACTACGCCGGAGGCGCGCGTATGGGGCTTCATCAGGATCGCGACGAGAGGGATTTCAGCTGGCCGGTCGTATCGATTTCGCTGGGAGACGATGCCCTCTTCCGAGTGGGCGGAGTCGAGCGGTCCCATCCGACCGCGAGCGTCTGGCTTCGCTCGGGCGACATCGCGGTCTTGGCCGGGCGTTCCCGGCTTGCCTTCCACGGCGTCGACAGGGTGAAGCCCGCAACATCGACCCTTCTCGAGAACGGCGGGCGGATCAACGTCACCCTGCGCGTCGTCTATTGAGGCGCGAGGGAGCAGCAACCGGAGACATGGCGGCTGCCGCCGCCGATGCCGAGGACGAGTTGCACAGAGATCCCGTAGTCCCTGTCCGACATACCGTCATTGCAGGCCTCCGTCTCGAGGATCGCAACGCTCAAGCCATCAGAGCCTTCCGCGACAATGTGAAAGCTGTCGCGCCGATTCTCGGAGCGCGCGCTCTCGGTGACCGGGAGCGTGAAGGGTTCTTCGCCGAGCGCCTCGAACCGGAACCGGTTGGCGCCGGTGCGCGTGAAGTTCCAGAACGGCTCGGTCCCGAAGCATGACTGTATCTGCGGGAGTGCGCCGTCCCATTGCCCGGGACGGCGCTCCAGATAGGCAAGAGACACCCAGCCGGAGCGTTCGGCTACATTTACGAGGCCCCACGTCATTTCGTCGTTGGCTGCGATGACCTCGATGCCCGTGGCGTCAGGGGCGAAGGTCCCTATCACGGGTGAGGATGCATCCGGCCGCTCGCGTATGTTCAGCACGTCGTCCGAGGCCACGCCCGTGACGTCGTAGAGCGCCGGCCAATCGTCGACCGTCGCCAACACCGGCGTTGCGAGCCCGAGCCAGAAGAGAAGCAGGCCAAGCCGTCTCACCGCCGCGCGCTCCAGCTCGCCGAGGCCTGCTTGCGAGTGTAGAATTCGGCCATGAGACCGATCATCAGCACCGCCAGCGAGACGTAGATCGGGTAGCTTATGGACGAGTAGTGCGGGTTGTAGTTGATGAATATGAACCCGCGCGCCTGATCGATGATGTGGAACAGCGGATTCCAGATGAACATCGCGAGGAGGTATCCCGGCATCGCGTTCGCCACGAACATCTTGCCGGATGCGATCATGTTCGCGCGGGTGAAGACCGTCTGCAGAATGTTGGCAAGCCCTGGTGCCCACGGCTTGAGGGCGAGAAACAGCATGCCGATCGCGACACCCGAGAACCACGCCAGGATCAGCATCGCCATGGCGCCCGCCGGGTCGTGGATCGTCACGTTGCCCCAGCCGAGCTCGTAGACCGTGAGGATCACGATCACGGTCAGCACCTGAACATAGAGCGCCGACAGCGCCGCAGAGGCGATCGAGATGGCGGTGGTCATCGGCAGGTGTTGCATGATCGGGGACGCAGGCCCCTCCGACCCGAAGACCGCCCCGATCGCCTTGATGTGAACGAAGAACAGGAAGACGCCCGACATGATGTAGAGCAGGAAGTCGCCCCTGATCGCCGCGCCGCGGAGTCCGAGCACGGAGAACATGATGTAGAACACCGCGACGGTCGCCACCGACTGCATGATCGACACGATCAGGGCCATCATCGCGTTGCCGTGCTGCTTTCGGACCTGCCGGACCGCGTTGTGATAGATCAGTTCGAGGATCGTCAGTGACGCCGACCCCACCCCGACCGCCGTCTTTCTCTGGAACATGGCCCTTCGGCTCCCCGGTCCGGACAGCGCCTCTTCTGCCTCGGATTTCTTGCCGTTTCGTTGTGGCGCCATCATAAGGGAAGCCGACCCGTCCGCAATCGGGCACCGGTTAATTGGAGCACGAACCTTGGATTATGAGCAACTGACCGCCGTCATGCGCCGACTGGCGATCGAGGCGGGCGAGCGCATTCTCGAGGTGTATTCACGCGACAGCTTCGAGGCGCGCGAGAAAGCGGATCGCAGCCCGGTGACCGAAGCGGACGACGCGGCGGACGCGTTGATCTCGGCCGGCCTTCGGTCGGCTTTCCCGAACATCGCGCTGGTGACCGAAGAACAGGCGGCGACGCACTCCGAGCGGGCACGGACATTTCTCATCGTCGATCCCCTCGACGGAACGAAGGAATTCGTGAAGCGCCGCGGCGACTTTACGGTGAACATCGCACTGGTGGACGACGGGGTACCGGTGCGCGGTGTCGTCTACGCACCCGCGAAACGCCGGATGTTCTTCACGCGCGCGGATGGCCGATCCGTCGAAGAGAGCGGCCCGTTCGATCCGGAGGTCGTGGGCCCGACGTCCGAGGTGCACGTCGCGACGCCCGACAACGCCGCACTCCGCATCGTCGCGTCGAAGTCCCACCGGGACGCGGCGACGGACGACTACATCGGCAGATACGTCTGCTCCGATATCAAGAGCGCCGGATCGTCTCTGAAGTTCTGTCTCGTCGCGACCGGAGAGGCCGACCTCTATCCCCGCGTCGGCCGCACGATGGAGTGGGACACGGCTGCGGGGCACGCGGTTCTGGCCGGAGCGGGCGGCAAGGTCGTCCGTTTCGACGACCTGACGCCCCTCACCTACGGCAAGCCCGGGTTCGAGAATCCGTTCTTCATCGCCTTCGCGCCGGGCGTCCGGCTCGCGGACCCGGCTGAGTAGCATACCCTTGCCGGCTCCGGTCAGCGTCGTCGTCGTCAGCCGCGGACGTCCGGCCGAGCTTGACCGGTGCATCACGGCACTCTGCCAGCTCTACTACAGGCCCTACGAGGTAATCGTCGTCGCCGACGACGCCGGGCAGGCGGCGATCGAAAGGCACGCCGGCCGGCCCTTCGTCCGGATCGTGCCCAACGAAGCCGACGGTGTCGCCGCGGCCCGCAACGTCGGACTCGGAGCGTCATCGGGCCAGATCATCGCCTTTGTCGACGACGATGCCATCCCGGAGCCGACGTGGCTCGATCATCTTGCGGGCGCGTTCGACGATCCCGCCATCGGTGCGGCGACCGGGCATGTCCGAGGCCGGAACGGAGTTTCATGGCAGTGGCGCGGCCGGACGATCCACCGGGACGGGCACAACGGCCAACTCGACATGCACGACGCCGAGCCCGTCGTGCCGGATCCTGGTGACGCCGCCATCATGCTCGAGGGAACGAACATGGCCCTTCGGCGCGCTCTTCTCGACCGGATCGGTGGGTTCGATTCGTCGTTCCGTTTCTACCTCGACGACGCGGACATGGCCCTGCGTGCGAGTGTTTCCGGATACAGGACAGCAATCGTGCCGTCGGCGGAGGTGCACCATGCGTTCGCGGCGTCCGAAAGGCGCAGGGCCGACCGAATGCCCACCGATCTTTTCGACAATGGGCGGAGCGTGGCCGTGTTCGTCCGCAAGCATGCACCCGGGCGCGCAATGAGCGCAGTGCTTGCGGAGCATCGCGGGGCCGAGCGACGCAGGTTGCTTCGGGCCATGGTCGCCGGTCTCTGCGAGCCCCCGGATGTCACGAGGCTCCTTGAAACGTTCGATGCGGGCCTCCAAGCCGGTCTGGCGGCAGGACCCGCCCCGCTTTTCGTTCCCGCGGGCCCCGCCCCAGAAGGATTTTTCCGGACCGATGGCCCTCAAGGCGGATCGACGGTGCTCTTCGGTCGACCATGGTCGCGACGGAAACTGAGGCGCGCGGCAGCCGAGATTTCACGGCAGGACCGGGTGGCTTCGGTCTTCCGGTTCAGTCCCACAGCGCTTTACCATCGCGTGCGGTATGCTCCCGACGGCTATTGGGAGCAAACGGGAGGGCTCTTCGGCCGGAGCGAGCGCGGCGCACCGGTTTTCAGGGTCACATCCTTCGCCGCGCGCCTGCAGGATGAAGTCGAACGAGTTGCGAAAGCGCGAGGAATACAGGAAACTGCGGCAGGTAAGCACTAGTGTAGCCCCATGAGTGCATTCGGCAGATACAGATCGAGCGAGTGCGGGCTGCGCGCACATAAAGCCCCATGTGGGTGCGAAAAGGATCATTCTGATGCTGCGTAAGGTTACGAAGGCCATTTTCCCCGTCGCCGGTCTTGGGACGCGGTTTCTCCCGGCCACGAAGTCAATTCCAAAAGAAATCATGACCCTCGTCGACCGACCGTTGATCCAGTACGCAATCGACGAGGCGCGTGCCGCCGGCATCACCGAATTCATCTTCGTGACCTCGCGCGGGAAATCGGCGCTCGAGGACTACTTCGATGCGGCCCCTGAACTCGAGGCGTCGCTCGCGGCGAAGAACAAGACGCAGCTTCTCAAGTCGCTCCAGGCGACGAACATGGAGTCGGGGGCGATCGCCTACATCCGTCAGCACAAGGCGCTGGGCCTCGGACATGCTGTGTGGTGCGCCCGCAGGTTGATCGCGGACGAGCCGTTCGCCGTCATTCTGCCCGACGACGTCATCGCTGCGGAAAAGTCGTGCCTTCAGCAGATGACAGAGGCCTACGAGGAAACCGGCGGCTGCATGGTGGCCGCGATGGAGGTGCCACCGTCGAAAGCCTCCGCCTACGGCATCCTCGACATCGGCGACGACAAAGGGCCAATCGTCTCGGTAAACGGCATGGTCGAGAAGCCGCCGGCCGAGGAAGCCCCGTCCAACCTTGCCGTGATCGGACGCTACATCCTCACGCCCGACGTTCTTAACCATCTCGACAGCATGCAGAGCGGTGCAGGGGGAGAGATTCAGCTCACCGACGCGATAGCCGAGGAAATCCGGAGCGGGCGCAGCGTCCACGGCCTGCGGTTTCGCGGCCAACGCTTCGACTGCGGGTCGAAGGCTGGCTTCCTGCAGGCCACGGTGGCCTTCGGGCTGGCCCGGCCCGATCTTCGCGATGAATTCGCGGCCTATCTCGAGGAGATGGTGTCGCTTCGCAACGCTGCCCAGTAGCGCAAGCGGCCCTGGCTGCTTCCGGAGCGCATGACGCCCCGGCCGTCCCGCGCCGTCTGCCTTGACGTGACGCGTCTTGTCTCGCGCGTGGGAGCCGGGCCTCGAACCGGTATAGATCGGGTCGAGTATGCCTATCTTCGGGACCTCCTCTCCGGGACACTTCTGCTCTTCGGGCTTGCCCGGACGGCGACGGGCTTTGTCCTGCTGGATCGCCGCGGGCTTCGGGCGCTCAAGGCCCGCATCGACGGGACGGAGCCATGGGGGGATGAAGATCTCCAGGCGAGACTCTCCCTCCGTCTTTCCTTGGCGCGCCGATGCGCGGAAGCCGATCTGCGGCGTCTGGCGGTTGCGCGATCCTGGAAAGGCGGGCTGCCGGAATTGCTCGCGTCCGGACTTCCCGCAGGAACGGTTTACCTGAACACCGGCCACAGCAACCTCGAAGGCACCGTATTCAGCGCCGTGCGCCGCGTGGCGGATGCCCGGTCGGCTGTCCTGGTCCACGACACGATCCCGCTTCGGCGGCCTGATTTGCAGAGGCCGGGCACCGCCCGGCGTTTCGACGAGAAGATGTCGGCGGTCGCCGGAGCGTCGGATCTCATCATCTGCTCGACGGAGACGGAGCGCAGACACATCGAGCGGGAGATCCAGCGGCACGGCGGTCATCCGGGCTTCGTGACGGCGCCGCTCGGGATCGACGTGCCGGTTCCGGCGCCCCGCATTCGGGTCGCACCTCCGGACGGTCCCTTCTTCGCGGTCGTCGGCACCATCGAGCCCAGGAAAAACCTTCGGCTTCTGATCAGGATCTGGGACAGGCTTGCGGACGAGTTGGGCCCGTCGCGTGTTCCGGGGCTCTGCATCATCGGCCGGCGCGGCTGGGAGACTCCGGAAACCCTTGCGTGTCTCGACGCGCTGAAGGCCCGCTGCTCGGAAGTCCGGGAGTATTCCGCGCTCGACGACGGCGCGAAGGCGGCAATCGTTTCGAGGGCCCGCGCACTTCTGTTCCCGACGCTCGACGAAGGCTTCGGCATCCCGCCGCTCGAGGCGCTCGCATTGGGAACTCCGGCCGTCTGCTCCGACCTGAGCGTCTTCAGAGAGACGATGGGCGACGCGCCCGTTTACGCGGACCCGGCCGACATGTATCACTGGCTCGGCGTTGTCAGGGATTTGGCGGGAGACAGCGGTGCGATGAGGGCGGACAGGCTGAGACGGGCGGAGCGGCTGGCCCTGCCCACTTGGCAAACCCACATCAATCTCGTCTTAAGCACGATCCCTTAGGCGCCAGGATCGGGTGGCGTAGCGGCAGGATCAAGGACCGGATTGAGCGTTCTCACCTCATACAGGCTGAGGCTCCGGCGAAAGCGGTTTCGGCTCAGGGCGCTTCGGCGATCGCGGGATCTGCGACCGGTCGCTGATCGAACGGGCAGGATTGCTCCCGAAGACATACTTCTTTTTGCGACGGTGCGGAACGAGCACGTTCGCCTTCCCTATTTCCTCGATTACTATCGCGGCCTTGGCGTCGGGCACTTCCTGTTCGTCGACAACGCCTCCGACGACGGAAGCCGCGACTATCTCGCCGGCGAGCCGGACGTGTCGCTCTGGACCGCCAGGGCCAGCTACAGACGCTCCCGGTTCGGCGCTGACTGGATGAACTGGCTGCTCCGCCGCTACGGGCATGGCCACTGGACCGTCACCGTCGATGCAGACGAGTTCCTCGTCTACCCGTTTTGCGACACGCGCCCGCTGCAGGCACTGACGGACTGGCTCGACGCCTCGTCGATCCGGTCGCTCGGCGCGATGCTCGTCGACATGTATCCTCGCGGGCGCGTCGACCAGGCACCATACAGTCCCGGACAGAACCCGCTCGAGATCACCAAGTGGTTCGACCCGGGCAACTACACGATTTCGCGGAACCCGGAATACGGAAACCTCTGGATCCAAGGCGGGCCGCGGGCGCGTGTCTTCTTCGCCGACGAACCGTCGCGCGCGCCCGCGCTCAACAAGATACCGCTCGTGCGCTGGAATCGGCGTTTCACCTACGTCAGCTCGACCCACTCGCTCCTGCCGCGTGGGCTCAACCGCGTCTATGACGAGTGGGGCGGTGAAAAAATGTCGGGCTGTCTTCTTCATGCCAAGTTTCTCGACCATTTCATCGACAAGTCGCGCGAAGAGGTCGAGCGCCGCGAGCATTTCGGCAACAGTTACGAATACCGCGCGTATCTGGACCGCATCGACGCGCATCCCGACCTCTGGTGCCGCTGGTCCGAGCGGTACGAAGGATGGCGCCAACTCGAGCGGCTGGGTCTCATGTCCTCAGGGAACTGGGCGTGACGGTCGGCTTTCTTATGCTGGTCCACGGCTCGCTCGGGCGCGCCTCCGAGGTCGCCGGACACTGGGCGCGCGCCGGCTGCCCTGTCATGATCCACGTCGATGCACGGGTGTCCGACGATGACGTCGAGCGGTTCTCAAACCGGCTTTGGCAACACCCGAACATCCAGTTCTCGCCTCGACGGGACTGCCACTGGGGCACCTGGTCGATCGTGGAGGCGACGCTCGACGGAGCGCGCAGACTCCTGCAGCTCCATCCGGAGGTCCGGCACGTGTTTCTCTCGTGCGGGACATCGCTACCGCTGAGGCCGCTCGGGGAACTCAAGTCGTTGCTCGACACGAACCCCGACACAGACTTCATCGAAAGCGTCACGACCAGGGATGTCGGCTGGACCAAGGGCGGCCTAGATCGCGAGAGATTCACCCTGAGCTTCCCCTTCGCATGGAAGAGCCAGCGCCGGGCGTTCGATCTATGGGTGAAGCTGCAACGGAGTATTGGCAGGCGCCGACGCGTTCCAGAGGGCATCGAGCCACATCTCGGTTCGCAGTGGTGGTGCCTCACCCGCGAGACGCTTGAGCGGATCATGTCGGACCCCGCGGGCGAAGCCTATGCCCGCTATTTCCGCCGGGTCTGGATCCCGGACGAAAGCTATTTCCAGACGGTCGCGCGTCTCTACGCGCGCCGGCTCGAAAGCCGGTCCCTGACGCTCGCGAAATTCGACTTTCAGGGAAAGCCGCACGTGTTCTACGACGACCACCTCGACCTGCTCCGCGGCTCGGATTGCTTTGTCGCGCGCAAGATCTGGCCCCGGGCAAGCGCTCTCTACGCCCATTTCCTGAACGCGTCAGCGGGAACGGGACGAGCGCGGGATCCCGCCGCGATCGACCGGCGCTTCGCGAAGGCGCTCGAGAAACGCACCCGCGGACGGGGCGGCCTCTACATGCAGAGCCGTTTTCCGTATCCCGACTGGGAGAACGGGAAGTCCGCAGCCCCCTATTCCGTCTTCGGAGGCTTCGCGGAGCTTTTCGAGGATTGGCCGGACTGGCTCGCGCGATTGGGGACGATCCGGGTTCACGGGCATCTCTATGCGCCTGAACGCGCTGAATTCGCGGACGGACAGACCGAGTTCGCGGGGGCGCTCTCGGACATAGCGTCGCTCCGAGACTACAACCCAGTCGCGTTCCTCACGAACCTCGTTTGGAGCACACGGGGCGAACGGCAATGCTTCAGCTTCGGCCCCTCCGACAATCAGGAGATTGCCGCGTTCGTCGCCTCGGACCCGAACGCGCATGTGTCCGTCATCAGCGGCGCATGGCTGGTCCCTCTCTGGCAAAGCGGTCTGCCACCGGAAGACGCACGGCAGCGCGCGGCGGAGCTTCAGGCGACGGAAGCTGCGCATCTCGATATCCTGAGGAAATCGTCGACGAAGGCACGCGTCCGGACATGGATGCTGGCGGAGTTCCTCGATGCGCCGGGCGAGGTTCTGCGTGCGGTGCGGGGCGATCTGGCGCCGCGTCCTGCGCCCGGTCTGGTGCCGGCGCCGCGCATGGTGGACCTTTCCGGCTTTCCGGAATTCCTGCGGGAGCTTCGGAACCGGGGCATGCAGCCGCACATCGCCGGAGATCTCGGCCTGATGCATCAGGCGGAAACGCGGAAGCCTTCGGCGCCCGGAATCGCGAGATGATCCGGTGAGCGGCTTCGACCACTTCGTGATCCTTGCGGACATGCGGACCGGGTCGAACCTGCTCGAGGAATGCCTCAACGCCTACGATGGCATCACATCCTATGGAGAGGTGTTCAACCCCCGGTTCGTCGGCCACGCCGGCGACACCGAACTCTTCAACGTGACGTTGGCGGCCCGCGACGAGGATCCGCTTGCCCTCGTCGGCCGGATAAAGACCGAGACCCAGGGCCTCCCCGGCTTCAGGTTCTTCCCGGGCCACGACCCGCGCGTGTTCGACACCTCTCTCGCCGACAGGCGCTGCGCCAAGGTCATCCTCGCCCGGAACCCCGTCGACAGCTACATCTCGCTCAAGATCGCGCAGGAAACCGGGCAGTGGTGGCTGGGCGATGCGAAGACCGCGAAATCCGCGCGTGTGAGTTTCGACGCGTCCGAGTTCGACACGCACCTGCAGCGGCTCCAGGCGTTCCACGGACGGATCCGCCACGTCCTGCAGACCACGGGCCAGACGGCGTTTCATGTGCACTACGACGATCTTTCCAACGCGGCTGTGCTGGACGGTCTGGCGGCATTTCTCGGCGCGACACCTCCCGCCGATCCCTCGAAGCGCAAGGCGCGCGTTCAGAACCCCGAACCGCTGTCCGAAAAAGTCCTCAACTTTGCCGACGTTCCCGCGGCCCTCGCGCGTCTCGACTACTTCGATCTCTACCGCATCCCGGACTTCGAGCCGCGGCGCGGTCCGAACATCCCCGGATGGATGGCCTCCGACACGCTCGGTCTCCTCTACATGCCGGTCGCGGGAGGACCGACGCGTCGTGTCGCGAAGTGGCTCGAAGCGGCGGCGGGCGCGACGCCGAGTTCGGGGATCAACCAGAAGCAGCTCCGGCAGTGGAAACGCCAGACTCCGGGGCATCGCAGCTTCACCGTCGTGACGCATCCGATCCGTCGGGCGCACGACGTGTTCTGCGAGAAGGTGCTCGACCCGGGGCCGGACGCCTTTCACGAAATCCGGCGCGCGCTCCGGGATCGGTACGGACTGGCTTTGCCCGAAGGCGCCCCCGATGCCGGGTACACGCACGACCGTCACCGGGAAGCGTTCCGCGGATTTCTCGAATTCCTGAAGCGAAACCTCTCGGGCCAGACGTCGGTGCGCGTCCCTGCGGTCTGGTCCTCTCAGGCGGGCCTCGTCCGGGCGCTCGCCGATTTCGCGGCGCCGGACGCCATCCTTCGAGCCGAGAGCCTCGATCGCGACCTGCAGAACCTGACGAAAGGCCCGCCCCCGCGCGAGGCCCACGTCGGACCTGACGCGGAATTCGGTCCGTTCCGTCTCGACGACATATACGACAACGGGATCGAGGCGGCCGGCAGAGCCGCCTACCAGCGGGACTACATGACATTCGGATATGGGCCGTGGCGGCCGGACATGCGTTGACGTCGCAATCCATTCGCTTGGCCGGTCTCGGTCACGCGCATGGCGCGGCGGCGCCTCGGCGTGGCACCGCCTACTCGTAACTCCGCGCGCCGAAGATCGCCGAGCCTACCCGCACGTGCGTCGCGCCCAGCGCGATCGCCGTCTCGAAGTCGGCGCTCATGCCCATCGAAAGCCCCGACAACCCGTTTCGTCCGGCGATCTTGGCGAGCAGCGCGAAATGCAAGGACGGTTCCTCGTCCACGGGCGGGATGCACATCAGGCCCTCGAGAGGAAGCGACAGGTTGCGCACCTCCTCGATGAACGCATCGGCCTCACCGGGCAGGATGCCGGCCTTCTGCGGCTCCTCCCCGGTATTCACCTGCACGAAAAGCCGGGGGCACCGTCCCAACTCATCGGAGAGACGCGCAAGGGTCTTCGCGAGCCTGGGTCTGTCGACCGAGTGAATGGCGTCGAACAGCTCCATGGCCTGTCGCGCCTTGTTGGTCTGAAGGGGGCCGACAAGATGCACCGAGACCCCATCGAACCGCGCGCGGAAGTCCGGCCATTTCCCGGCAGCTTCCTGCACCTTGTTCTCTCCGAAAAGCCGGTGGCCCGCGTCGAGAACCGCCTCGATCCGTTCGAGCGGCTGGACCTTGGAAACGGCGATGAGCGCGACGGAGCCGGGGGCGCGGCCCGCCTTTGTCTCGGCGGCCGCGATGCAGTGGCGGATATCGGAAAGCGACATGTCTTGCCTCGTCCTGTTCGCCGCAAATGGCCACAGACGGGCGCAAAAGAAAAGAGCGGGCCGTCAGGCCCGCTCTTCGTCCGAACGATCGTGGATCGATCAGAAGGACATCGTGATGCCGAAGTCGGCTTTCGTGTCGCCAGCAACGTCACCGATACCACCGGCGAGCGCCGCGCCACCGCCGAGGTCGTAGGACGCACCGATGCCGAAGGCATCGTCAACCGCTGAACCGGCCGAGTTGCCGTCTGCCGAAGCGAAGACTGCGGTCACGGTGATCGCGCCGAAGCCGGAGTAGGAAACGTCGACACCGTAGCCTTCGCCGCCGCCGTCCCAGTCCGAGTAGATCGCGTTGCCGCTGAAGTCGCCGAACGATGCGCCGCCTTCGATCGAGATCGTGCCTTCACCTGTGGCGTCAAGCTCGGCGTAGCCGAGACCGACGTTCCACGTGCCGCCCGAGTAGGTGACAGCGGCGCCGAAGTCTTCGGTCACAGAATCGGCCGACAGGATGACGCCGAAATCGCCGAAGCTGTACGCGTAGTTCACGTCGGCCGAGGAGGCCGCGTTCTTGTACTGCTCGGCAATGTCGTCGACGCCGATGCCGTCAAAGCCGATGTCGGCAATGCCGAAGCCGTCGGTCGCGGGATCGACATCACCGATCGTCAGGGTGCCGAAGTTGCCGGAGATGAAGACTTCGGCGTCGTTGACGCCGCCAGCTTCGGGCTCATCGACGCCGAGCGATGCGCCGAACGCCAGACCGTTGTCGGTTTCACCCGAACCCGTGATCGCGAAGTCGACTTCGTAGTGGATCGTGAGTTCGTCATCACCGGCCGGAACGCCGTCGTTGTACTTGACGCCCATGTTCGCGCCGCCCGAGAGCGACATTTCAGCAGCGGCGACGCCGGCCGAGAAGGCCAGGATCGTCGAAGCAAGAAGAACCTTTTTCATTTCGTTTCCCTCGTGTTTCAAAGGTGCATCTCAGGCGAATCCCGTCTGAGCACGGCACGGTAATGCGCCCTTCCAAATGGCGATTCAAGAAAAGCCCGGAGACTGCGCGGTACATGACGCCACCGATGGTGCACACATGCCACAGTGCTCCGAACGCGCCGGTGCCCGCCTTGCGGGGAAATCCCTTGAGGCACGGAAGGCGAGCGGATACTTAACCGACAGGCAACGGGCGCGAGGGGCTGTGCGATGACTTCCCGAAGATGGGTCAACGCGATGATTACAGGGGCGGTTTCCGCATTGGTGGCGGGCTGCGGAGGTGGCGGGCTGTTCGACCGTTCGAACACGACGGGCGTTTCCCCCGCCGTCCTCGAGCAGCGCCAGAACACCCCGATCGCGCAGGCTCAGAACCGGGAGACGATCTGGGATCTCTTCTCGAACGCCGACGACCCGAACGTCACCGTCGAGGTGAACCGCTACATCTGGAACGCGGCGCTCGATGTGCTCGATTTCATGCCGATCGAAGCGGCCGATCCGTTCTCGGGCGTGATCGTCTACGGCTACGGCACGCCGCCCGGCTCGCCCCGCGCCTACCGCGCCACCGTCTTCGTCCGCGATCCGGCGCTCGACGCGCGCTCGCTCAACGTGGCACTGGTTTCCCGGTCCGGTCCGGCGAGCACCGAAACCATCCGGGCCATCGAGGACGCGATCCTCACGCGCGCCCGGCAGATTCGGGTCCGCGACTCCAACCTCTAGATTCCCGGACCCTCGCCAAGTAAGACCGCGCCGGGCCTCTCGCCCGGCGTCTTCATCTCCAAAGGACCGCGCATGTCCCGCTACACGCCCTCCGAGATCGAGCCGAAGTGGCAGGCCGAATGGGAAGAGGCCGGCACCTTCACCGCCCGCCGCGACGAAGCGAAGCCGAAATACTACGTGCTCGAGATGTTCCCTTATCCTTCCGGGCGCATCCATATCGGACACGTCCGCAACTACACGATGGGCGACGTGATCGCGCGCTACAAGCTCTCCACCGGGCACAACGTGCTGCACCCGATGGGCTGGGACGCCTTCGGCATGCCGGCCGAGAACGCCGCGATGCAGGAAGGCGGCCACCCCAAGGACTGGACCTACTCCAACATCGACGTGATGCGCGGCCAGATGAAGCCTCTGGGCCTCTCGATCGACTGGTCCCGCGAATTCGCGACCTGCGATCCGGAATACTACGGCCAGCAGCAGTCGATGTTCA
>CAYTBD010000023.1:7249-14536 GCA_964435755.1 uncultured Rhodobacterales bacterium | reverse complement strand
GGCGGCGTTGTTCATCAGCTTCGGCACGACGAAGGGATGGACGCGGTTCTTCTTTTCCTCGTAGACCGCGCGGTAGTTGTCGTCCCAGGTGTTGACGCCGCCGCCGGCCGTTCCGAAGACGACGCCCGTCTCGGCCGCGAGCTGGCCGGTGAACTCGAGCCCCGCCTGTGCCAGGGCTTCGTTCGCGGCCAGCAGGGTGAATTGCGTGAACCTGTCGTAGAGCGCCTGCTGCTGCCGGTTGAAGTGGGCATCGGGATCGTACCCGTCGACCTGACCGCCGATCTGGATCATCAGCCGGTCGACGTCGCGGATGTCGAGCGGACCGATCCCGCAGCGGCCCTCGCGCATCGCTTCCAGTGTCAGGGGAACTGTGTGGCCGAGCGGATTGATCGTTCCCGCGCCGGTGATGACGACGCGCTTCATGCTTTCTGATCGGCCACCAGCTGTTCGACGGCTTTCACGATCGCCGCGACCGACGAGATGTCGAAGCCGGACTTTTCCGGCTCGTTGGCATTGAACGGAACCTGGATGTCGAAGGCCTCCTCGATCGCGAAGATCGACTCCACGAGGCCGAGACTGTCGATGCCGAGATCCCCGAGCGTCTGGTCCATGGACACGTCCGACGGCTCGAGAACCGCCTGCTCGGCGATGATTTCGATGACCCTGTCCTGGACGCTGTCTGCCATGTCTAGCCCGTTTCCGATGCGCCTGTCATTTAGTCACTGTCGGAGGACTTTGAAACCGCTTTCTGCAGCGCCCTGACCTCGCGGACCAGCCTCGGCAGGCGACGCAGCGCCTTGTAGATCTCGGTGTGCTGGTCCATCCGGACCGCCGGATAGCCCATGACGAACCTGCCCGCGGCCACGTTGGAGGCGACGCCGCTGCCGCCGCTGATGACCGCGCCGTCGCCGATGCTGAGATTGTCGGCCACCGCCGCGCGCCCGCCCACGACGACATGGTCGCCGAGCGTCACCGACCCGGCAAGGCCCGACATCCCGCAGAGCAGGCAGTTGCGGCCGATCACGCAGTTGTGCCCGATCTGGACGAGGTTGTCGATTTTCGTGCCGTCTCCGACGCGGGTCGCCCGAACGGTGCCACGGTCGATCGCGGAATTCGCCCCGATCTCAACGTCGTGCCCGATGACGACGGAGCCGAGCGAGTGGATCCTCAGCCACGGCTGAAGGGCCGCGCCTTCGGGGGACTCCATCGTCTCCCGGGCGGTCTCGGCCACCGATTTCTCGGCCGTGACGAAGGAGAAGCCGTCCCCGCCGATGACCGCGTTCGGCTGCGCGATGAACCGGTCTCCGATCTCCACGCCATGCCCGATCCGGACACCGGCCAGCAGGAGCGCATCGTCGCCGATCACCGCGCCACGCTCCACCGTCACGTGCGACGCGATGCGGGCATCGCTCCCGATGCGCACGCCGGCTCCGATGACCGCGAACGGGCCGACGGAGGCGTTCGGACCGACGACCGCAGAGGGATCGATCACGGCGGCGGGATGAATGCCCGGCGCGATGTCGGGACCCGGATCGAAGAGCTTCGAGAGACCGGACATGGCGACCCGCGCCCGCGGCACCAGAACCGCAGCCTCGAGCCCCGCGGCCTTCCAGTCGACACCCGCAAGCACAAGCGCCGCCCGCGCATGGCTCTTCGGCAGGTCCGCGGCGAATTCCGGGCTCATCGCGAGGGCGAGCTGGTCGTCGCGCGCCGACAGCGGCTCGGCGGCACCGGTGACCTCGATCGCGCCGTCGCCCTCCAGATCGGCGCCAAGCGCCGCCGCGATCTCCGAGAGAGAGAATGCCATAGTCCTGTGCGCCCCGTATTGTCGGGGCGCAGCTTTATCCTTGAACGGCCCGGAGCGCTACCCCGGCATTCCGGAGCGCCTCCCAGATCCGCGCGTCGCGGCCGTAGAAATCCCGGCGGAACTCGACGCCGCCTTTCGCCGTCGTGAAGGCGGTCCGGTAGACGAGGTGCACGGGGACGGGATCCTCCAGCTCGATCCGGGTCTGGCGACCCGTCGCGAGCTGCCCGTCGAAGTACGGCTTCGGGTTCGACATCTGCGGGCCGAGAAGCTGGTAGGCGAAGTCGAACGGCTCGTTGAGACGGATGCAGCCCGACGAGTAGGCCCGCACCTCCCGCTGGAAAAGATTCTTCGCGGGCGTGTCGTGGAGGTAGATCGCATGCGGGTTCGGGAACATGAACTTGACGAGTCCGAGCGCGTTGAGATCCCCGGGCGGCTGCCGGACGGTGAACGGGAAGGTGCGTTCGGTATACTGCGTGAAGTCGATCTCGTCGCGGCTGACGACCCGGCCCCGCGCGTCGATGAGCTGCAGGTATCGAGCGGCGTAGGGATCCTGCTGGAGCTTCGGAAGGTAGTCCCGCCCGAGGATCGAACGCGGCACGGTCCAGTCCGGGTTAAGTTCCATGTACTCCATCTCGTCGGAGAATTCCGGCGTCCGCTTTTCGGTCAGCCGTTCGCCGACCACCGCCTTGGTCTCGAAGGTGACCTTGCCGTTGTCGACGATCTGCGCCCGGAAATCCGTCAGGTTGACCCAGATGTGCCGTTTGCCGAGCCCGTCGGGGTGGTTCATCCAACGCTCGCGCTCCATCGCGACGATGATCTGCGACAGGCGGTCCTCGACCTGCCTGTTGAGTTCTCCGAGCGTCCCCGGGCCGACGACGCCATCGGCCGTCAGGCCATGGTCGATCTGAAAGCTCTGGACGGCCTTCTGCATCGCGCCGTCGTAGCTCGCCGCCGCCGTGCGCGGAAGATAGCCCATCCGGATCAGCCTGTTGCGCAGGGAGACCACGTCATTGCCGGCGTCGCCGGGCCGAAGGGTCCGGCCGGCCCGCACGGGTTCGCCCCAGCCGCCCTGCCCGAGCAGCCGTTCGAACTTCATCTTCTCCTTCATCAGCCGCGCGTATTCCTGCGACTGAGGCGGCAGCGCGCGCAGGAAGGCGCGCGGCGTCGATTGCGAGAAGGCACGCAGGAGCCCCGCGCGGCTGCGCAGCGGGACCTCGCGCTTTATGTCGGCGTCGATGCTCGAGGGCACGACCACACCCGTCTGCACGTCACGGGCGTAGCGGACGAACATGCGGCTCAGGTCGACCTCGACCCGCCCCCGGTCGCGCTCGGTGCGGATCGACCCCACCGCAGCCTCGATGGCGTCGGGAGAGTAGCGCGCGGACGGAAGGCCGTGCGCGTCCGCGTCCGCGACCGCGGAGATGAAGTCGCGCAGCCGCTGCCGGTCGTCCCGGCCCTTGCCCGTCCAGATCGGCTGATAGCCGGTCTCCCGGTAGAAGGCGGCGACATCGGCATCCCGCGCCGCTGCCTCGGCGACCGCCTGCTTGAACGCGGTGACCTGCGCAAAGGCAGGTGCCGGCTGGAACGCCAGCGTCGCCGCCGTCAGAAGAGCTGCGAAATGAATCAAAAATGGTCGGGAGAGACGTATCGGCAACATTTCAATTTCAATCCTCAAGACAAACCCCCGTCAGCGCGGCTCCAGTATCTCGGGAATTCGGGGCCGCGAGTCCATTCACATTTTCCGTGTGCAGCATACCCTTGTCACCGAAATGCCACGCACAATGCGCAACGAGTGCCGCGGACGGGAACGCCGGAATTGAGCAAGATCCCGCCGATGGGGAGGCATTGTTGAGGCGGAATTGATCAATCGCCTTGGACTAGGGCAGGACATATGCCATAAAACCCCTGCGCCTGGGGACGAGGCAGATGAGCGAACCGCGGTCCGAACCGTGGTCGCGGAAGAAAGCGACGGGACGCACAGGGACTTATGCGAAACGCACAATCGAACGGCCTGACGCGGCGGGGCCTTCTCCGCACGTTCGCGGCAACGGCAGTGGTAGCGGCACCGACCTATGCCAATGCCTTCGGCTTCCTGAGGGGATCGGGCGACATTCGCCGGATCCGGATGTATTCGACCCGGTCGGGGGAAATGCTCGACACGATCTACTGGATCGACGGGGAGTATATTCCCGAGGCTCTGGCCGAGATAAACCATCTCATGCGGGACTGGCGCTCAAACGAGGTCACGCAGATCGACTCGCGCGCCATCGACATCATGGCGGCGTCGCATTCGCTTCTCGAGGTGGAGGAGCCTTACATGCTCCTTTCCGGGTATCGCAGCCCGCAAACGAACGCGATGCTTCGAAGCCGGTCGAGAGGCGTCGCGCGCAATTCGCTGCACATGAAAGGCCAGGCCGCCGATCTCCGCATGAAGGGTCGCAGCGTTCAGCAAATGGCCCGCGCGGCCTCGGCCTGCGCGGCCGGGGGCGTCGGGAAGTATTCCCGGTCGAACTTCGTCCACATGGACTGCGGACCCGTCAGGATCTGGGGGCGCTGAGCGCGCCGGTCCGGGCTGGTTGAGGCGGCCAAACGGTCGCCTTTCCCGTCTCTGTTTCCCGAACCTGTCTCCGGCTGTCTCTCGCTTGCAAACCGACGCGTGGCGGACCTAGGGTGCGCCCGAAAAGCCTAGCGGGATCCGCATCGTGTCGCCCAACATCATCGTCACAGGGGGCGCCGGATACATCGGCAGCCACGCGTGCAAGTCGCTCGCCGGGGCCGGGTATACCCCGGTGGCGTTCGACAACCTGTCGACCGGCTGGAGGGACGCCGTGAAATTCGGCCCCTTCGTCCAGGGCGATCTTCTCGACCGCGCGACCCTCGACCGCCTCTTCGGCGATTACGACCCGGTGGCGGTCCTGCATTTCGCGGCCGCATCCGATGTCGGTGAGAGTGTCCGCAATCCGGCGAAGTACTGGAGAAACAATGTCGTCGGCAGCCTGAACCTGCTCGACGCGATGCGCGATGCGGGGTGCGACCGGCTGGTGTTCTCGTCGACCTGCGCCGTCTACGGCGACCAGGATGGCGTGGTTCTGGACGAGTCGGCGGCCGAGGCGCCGATCAATGCCTATGCGGCCTCCAAGCGGGCGGTCGAGAACATCATCGCGACCTACGGGGACACATACGGGCTCGGGTCGGTCGTCTTCCGGTACTTCAACGTCGCCGGCGCCGACCCCGATGCGGAAATCGGAGAGCACCACCGTCCCGAGACGCATCTCGTGCCGCTGGTGCTCGACACCGTGCTGGGACGGCGCGAGGCGCTCACCCTCAACGGGACGGACTACGGCACCCGCGACGGAACCTGCGTGCGCGACTATGTCCATGTCCTCGATCTCGTCCGCGCGCACATCCTCGGCCTCGAGTGGCTGCTGGACGGGCGCGACAGCAGGGTCTTCAACCTCGGCACGGGCACCGGGTATTCCGTCCGCGAGGTGATCGACGCCGCCCGCGTCGTGACGAACCGGGAGGTTGCGGCCACCGAAGGCCCGCGCCGGCCGGGCGACGCCGCGGCGCTCGTATCGGGGAGCGCGCGCGCGACCGAGGAACTCGGCTGGACGCTCGAGCGGTCCGATCTGGCAACGATCATCCGCGACGCCTGGCGATGGCATCAGACGGACGGCTATTCCGCCTGAGCGCGGCGCGCGGACGGTCACGTTTCTGCGAGCGTCGGCCTCGGGCCCCGGGTGTCCGGACAGGTGACCATTCGCGATGCGACACGCGCCCTCATCCGCGGGAAAGCCTGCGCAGCATGGCGTTCCAACCGAAATCCCTGTCCCCGCGCGCCGCGCGTGCATCTTACCTCGACAGTTGCCGGTCGCAGTGCGCTTTGTTCACCTGCGGCGGCCAGCCTGCCAATGCTATGGAACAGGCCGCGCGTCTGCTGTATGGCTTCAGAGGTTAGGTCGGTAGCACGGTTCTGGGTTTCATTTCATGTCCATCAGCGAACGCTCTTTCGGCAAGTCTGTTTCAGGGCTGACGGTCAATCCCGTCGGACTCGCCCTTTTCCTGGTGCTTTGCGCGGCGTCGCTGCCGGTGTTCTGGCTCGGCTTTGAATCGCTCATCGCGGCGTGGAGCACGCCCGAGTACAGCCACGGCCCGCTGATCCCGATCATCTCGCTCTACCTCTTTCTCAGGGAACTGCGGCGGGCCCCGCCGACCGAGGAGCAGGTCTCCGACCGTCTTCCCGGAGTGCTCGTCATCGCCGGCGCGCTGGTCCTCGCGGTTCTGGGCAATCTCGCCCGCATTCCGGACATCGTCACCTACGCCTTCATCATCTGGGTCGGCGGGGTGGTCCTGACGGTCTTCGGCTGGAAGCGCGGCATTCGCCACCAGCTGCCTGTCTTCCATCTCGTCTTCATGCTGCCGCTGCCGCAGGTGCTCTACTGGAACATGAACGTGTTCCTTCAGGGCGTTTCGTCCGAACTCGGCGTCTGGTTCATCAAGCTGGCCGGCGTGCCCGTGTTCCTCGAAGGCAACGTCATCGATCTCGGCGTCTACAAGCTGCAGGTGGCGGAGGCCTGTTCGGGGCTTCGCTACCTGTTCCCGATCCTGTCGTTCTCCTACCTCTTCTCGATCCTCTACCGGGGACCGCTCTGGCACAAGGCGCTGCTGCTCCTGTCGGCCGCGCCGCTGACGGTCTTCATGAATTCGCTGCGGATCGGCATCGTCGGCGTGATGGTCAACTACTTCGGCATCGAACATGCCGAGGGCTTCTCGCACTTCTTCGAAGGCTGGATCATCTTCGTCGCCTGCGTGCTCATCCTCTTCGGCATGGCGGTGGCGCTCCAGCGGCTCCGGTCCGAGCCGCTCCCGCTCGCCGAGGCGATCGACCTCGATGTCGAGGGCTTCGGCGGCGTGATCACCCGCATCTTCGCGATCCGCGCCTCGACCGCGATGGCCGTGGCCGCGGCCCTGACCGTCGCCATTTCGTCGGCCTTCGTGATCTACGACGCGCCCGAGGCGCCGAGGATCGAGCGCGATCCCTTCGCGATCTATCCCCGGTCGATCGGAGAGTGGCGCGGTTCCACGCAGACGCTCGAACCGGCGGTCGAGCGCGTGCTGGCCGCCGACGATTACATCACGGCGACCTACAGCGCGCCGGGAGAGGTTCCGGTCAGCTTCTTCGTCGCCTTCTACCACAAGCAGACGGAGGGTCAGGGGATCCATTCTCCGGAGGTCTGCCTTCCGTCGGGCGGATGGGAGATCTTCTCGATCGCGCCGCATACCGTCGACATGACCGATACGCCCTACGGGACCTTCGACCTCAATCGCGCCGTGATCCAGAAGGGGCTCGAGCAGATGCTGGTCTACTACTGGTTCGAGCAGCGCGGCGTCCGGATGACGAACGACGTCGTCGCCAAGCTGCGCGTGCTCTGGGACGGGTTCGCGAAAGGCCGCACCGACGGTGCGCTCGTCCGCTATGT
>CAYTBD010000023.1:2644-7239 GCA_964435755.1 uncultured Rhodobacterales bacterium | reverse complement strand
GAGAGACGGTCGCGGATGCCGACGCGCGCCTGCAGTCCTTCATGCGCGTGAACCTGCAGAAGCTGCCCCGGTTCGTCCCGTTCTGACCAAGCCCCTCAGGCCTCGTCGATGAAGGTCCGCAGTCTGGAAATCAGCCGCGCGCGGCTGTCGCCGCCATCGGTTTCGGCCGCGACGAGATCCTGCGCGAGAAGCGCGGGTATCTCGGCGGCCTCCCACGCGATGTGAATGCCCTTCAAGCGACTGACCTCGCGCGCCGTCGCCATCTGGTGGTCGTTCCGATGTTCCCCGAGCGCCTGCCGCCGCGGCAGGATGACGAGCGGCTTGCCGAACCGCTGCGCCGACAGGATCGTCCCGATGCCCGCATGGCCGACGACGACACGGGCGGCCGAGAACTGCGCTTCATACTCCTTTGGGGTCATGTGCCCCCTCGCCTCGATGTTGGGCCAGCGCGCGCCGTCTGCGTCCGGCCCGGCCTGAGCCACGACCCTCTCCTCGTGGCGCGAGGCCCAGGCGTCGACCGCACCGACGAGCCGGTCGAAGGCCAGCTGGGTTCCCACGGTCACGAATATCACAGGACCGAGCCCTCGTAGCCCGCGCCCTCCCGCGCGGCGACGGACTCCCATTGCGAGAGCCAGAGATCCGCGAACCGCCGCGCGAGACGCCCGGACATCGACATGTCTTCGGCATTCGCGACGCTGTCGATCCAGACGGTGCGCGCGCGGACAAGGCGCGCCGCGACGAGCGCAATGACACCGGGAAGGGCCCCGGTCGTGACCACGACATCGGGCCTCAGCCTCAGGACGAGCGAAAAGACGGCAGCGGCGCTCCGGACCATCGCGATCCGCGCGTTCCGATTGCAGTCGGGCACGACGTGGCAGGGGTACGCGTCATAGGAGGCATCGAGCCCGTCGAGCGTTGTCGCGAAGTGCACGTCATGGGCGTCATAGGCGGGTCGGAGCAGCATCAGCTGCTGCCAGTGCCCGCCTGCGGAGGCGATGGCCAGAACCCGCTTCTTTTTCGGCACCTGGTTCTTTTTCCCGGTTCACTCGCCGCAACGCGCAGTCCCGGCTCCGACACCGCCAGGCTGCGCCCGTCCAGATGTGCTGCGCGGGGCCCCGAAACGCCAGCGGTTTTTTCCGCGGTCGCAGCCGTCGCCGCACACACTCTCTCGCCGTAGGCGACAAATCGGGCAAGAGCAGGGCAGTGTTCGCGCCCTGCGTCATCCGCCGCGGACCGGCAGGTGACGCATTCCAGACGACACCGCTTGGCGGATGAGGCGATCCATGTGAACATGCAGCCGGATCAAGCGGAGGACGAAGGCCATGCAGATCGCGGACACCGTCGAAGGCGTCGTCATCGGAGTCTTTCTGGGCTTCGAGGCCGAGCGTCCGCTGGTCGTCTTTCCCGGCAATCCGTCGGATGAAGCGATCCCGGCGCGAAGCCTCGCCCGGCTTTCGGCGGAGGATGCAGGATCCGAGGTCGCGCTCCTGTTCGAGGACGGCCGGCGCGACCGGCCGCTGATCGTGGGCCGTGTGGTCGAGCCGGTGCGTGCCGAGGCGGTCCCTCATGTCGTCCGCGACGGCGAGACGGTGAAGATCGCCGCCAGGGAGCGGATCGAGCTGCGCGTGGGCAAGGCATCGATCGTCATGGAAGCCGACGGCCACATCACGATCCGGGGCACTTACCTCGTGAGCCACGCCTCGGCCGCGAACCGCATCCGCGGCGGATCGGTCAACCTCAACTGATGGCCGACGACTACCGCGCCCCGGTGGTCGAGGACATCGTCCGCCAGCATGCCGAACAGGCGGCGTTCCTCTGGACGGTCTACGACCATCACCTCCTGCACCCCGACGAGAACGAGGACATGGGCGAGGAAGCCCTCGCCCGCCTCGTCGAGCGGCTCGAGGCGCATCTCGACGGGCTGAGGGTGGCGGGGCCGGACGGCCTGCGGGTCGCGGGGGAGCGCTATGGCGAATACCCCGAAGCCGGCGAGCTGTTCGTGGTGCGGATGCTTCAGCCGGGAGCGGAGGGGCTGCGGGTGGTGGAGCTGGATCTGGAGAAAGTCCGGGCGTTTCTGGCGTCGAGACTGGAGGGCTCGGCCTAGTTCCTCCTGAATGAGACGGTCGTCCACGCGTCGCGGTCGAAAAACGCAAGCTCGTCAGCTCCTGCTGCAACGAGGAAATGGTCGTTTGACGCAAGCCCAAAGGCGACGAAGCCCTCGTTGATCGGCTCCCATTCTTCGTCCTTGAGCGCAAGGACGCCCGAGTCCGATGCCGCCACGCACAATTCCGTGCCGAATCTGGCCAGATCAAAAGCGTTCGACCCGACCGTCGGAAGCAGTTCCAACTCGCCCGCGGCGAGCCTGGCGACGATCCCCGAGTTTCCGGAAACGACGATGCCGTCTGGCTCGACGAGGAGCCCGTTGAGTTGCGCGTTCGTCGGCATCTCGATGACTGCCCAAGCGGTCCCGTCAAAGATCGCAAACGATGCGTCGGCTCCGCAGGCGAACAGGGATCCGTCGGCCCCGAGCGCAAGAGCGTAGACCGCGCCTCCAAAAGGCGCGGCGAGATCGTTCCAGGTCCGCCCGTCCCAGCGAAACACCTCTCCGCCCACTGTCGCGGCGTAGGCGTCGTCCTTCGCCGATCCGACGATCGAGGTGACGCCTCTGTCGGAGATTTCGAACTCCTCGAAATCATCGCCGGCCGTTATCAGGACCACTCCATCTGCCGTGCCGATAAACATACTGTCCGGGTCGAGCACCCAGAACGTCGTCAGCCATCCTTCAAATTCAGCGAACGCCTCCGGGATTTCTCGTGCCTCGCGCAGCGTTCCGATATCGACCGCATAGAGAAGCGACAGACCTTCGCCGGGATCCGCACCTTCGTTCACCAGAACGACAAGCGCATCGGCGTTTGCGAATTGCATATGCGCAATCGTGGCGGGGCTGTCCGGCTGAACGTCCGTCATGATCGCGGAGCCGTCAGCGGCGCGCGGAACTTGCGGGCGCGCGCCTTGTACTTCTTGCCAACGTATTTCTGATCGGGAATCGCGACCGGGGTATCGTCATCCATGCCGAGTTCATCCTTGAAGTAGGCATCGAGTTCAGCCCGCAAGCACTCAAGCGCGGGATGGGGAGTCCCGTCCTCATCGGGGTTTAGTGCGGGAGACTTCGCATAGCGGATGCCATGGAGATTCATGTTCATCGCATCCTTGTAGGTCGGGTTCCAGGACGGATCCTTTGCCTTCCTCTTTTGCCAAGTCGTCGCTCGCCACCTCTGGAACTCGGACTTCTTGCCATGTTCGGTCGAAAGCCTGGTCCCGTCTTCCATGCATACGCACGGCGCCTTCTTGATATCGTACTGCCCCTTGGGAAACGTCATCCCGGACTCGTGACGCGTTCCCGTCGTGAAACACGTCGCCTGTGGACAGTGGTCCGATTCACGCTTCGTCGACTTCCAGTCGCAGGCATCCTGCTTGTCTTCGTGCTTGTGGACGCTCAGGCCGAAATCCGCGAGGATCTTCGCGCAATCTGCCCGGGAATAGTTGACGCCGGCCACATGAACCCACGGCGGCGTGTTCCCTGACGGAGACGCATGGTTGTTCGTCGCGAGATCGCTCATCCGGATCACCGGTTCGCCGTCCATCTTCACGTCGTTCGACCAGCTGTTGAAGTATTCCTTCCCCATGTTCTTCGACGTGATGACGCCTTTCTTCGGAGCGCATCCGGCCTCTGTTCCCGAGGTCCGCTTCAGGTCCGACTTGTTCTTGATGTTGACCGTCTTGCCCTTGATCTTGACGGTCGAGGTGCCCTTCTCCGTGTCCGCCGCCATCCCGAAACTCGGATAGGGGATCGGTACGCCGGGAGGGGTCGCGGGCGTCTGGGGCGGCGTGAAGCAGACGTCGGGGAAGGCCGCGATGGTTTGCGCCTGCACGGCCTTGCCGGAGATCTCCAGTCCGTTGGCGAAGACGCTCATCAGGCCGCCCTCGCCGCTCTGGCCAAGGCCTCGTGGAACACAGCCGCCCCGCAGGCACCGTCGTCGCCCGAGGCTTCCAAGAGCACGGGGCTGCCCATCGCATAGGCCTTGCGGGCCGCGACAAGGGCGTGACCGACCATCAGCGGAACGACCGCTGCGCCGATGTTTCCGAGGCTCTCGCCCGGGCTCCAGAGATCCTGGAACTCGCTGCGCCCCCGTTCGAGACGGAGGGCCGCAAGCGCCGTCTGCTTGAAGAAGAACTGCTCCCCGATGAGGTCGGAGATCCGGTATTCGATCCCTGCGAGATCGGTGCCTGCCTCGTCGAGGGCCCGCGCATAGCTTTGCGTCATCCCGTCCCCTCTCAGCGGCAGGTCGAGGCCGTCCTCTCCCTTGCCGTTGTAGATGTGCGCCTCCTCGCGGGCGAGGCCGAGCCCGGCGAGGCGCAGGCCGCCGGGATCCGCGGAACACAGGATGGCCGCCGCCGCTTCGCCGGGGATGAAGCCGTTCGCGTTGTCCGGCGTCAGAAGGCGGTTCGAGGCGAGATAATGCGCCACCGCCGGTCCCGTCAGGTAGCTGTCGACGCCCGCGATCACCACGTGGCGCGTCTCGCCCTCGCTCAGA
>CAYTBD010000023.1:549-2634 GCA_964435755.1 uncultured Rhodobacterales bacterium | reverse complement strand
GAAGTCGCCGCGCGCGGTCGAGCGCGACGAACCCCGACGGCCGTCCGTGCGCCACGATGCGGGTCCGGGTCCGCGCGGGCAGTTCGACGATCCCGGCCACCTCGCGCGCGAAGGCGTCTGCGTCGGGGATCGGGCGACCGGGCCGGTCGTCTTCGGGAAGACACAGGATCAGCGCGGCGTCGGCCTCGGCGCCGGGCGCCTGCCGCAGGACTTCGACGATGGCGCCGGCGGCCATGTGGGCCATCCGCTTCATGCCGATCCAGTTGCGCGGCAGCGGCACGGCGGCGCCGATCAGCCAGTCGCCGGCCGGACCGACGAAGCGCGTCTCGCGGAACCCGTCGAGGCGCGCCCGGAGCGCCGCGCAGGACGACGGCGCGTCGAGGCCGATGGCCGTGACCATGCCCGCGGCATGGATATGGAGCGGCGCGCTCAGGCCTCTTCCTCCTCGGTCGCGCCGGTCGAGACGTCCCGGATGTAGGCCCGGCCTCCGTCCCTCGCGCGGACCATGGCGTCGGTCGGCGGTCCGATCCAGGCTTCGGTGAATTCCGTGATGATCCTCTTCATGGGGATCGATATACGCCAGGTCAGCATCACCTGCCGGGCTTCCGTATCGAATGCGAGAGTGTCGGGAAGGCGGCGGTCGTCGAAGGCGACCTCCCTGCCCCGGAAGACCTTGAGCGGCAGCGCCGTGTCCGGCAGGCGGAACGCCTCGCGTCCGCGCGGGGTCATGCCGGCGACGATCACCGGCGTGCCGGGCCGCGGCGGGTCGATCTGCTGATCCGCACCGGCCATCTGGTAGTAGCGTTCGTCGAAATCCTCGGGCAGAAACGGAAAGACGTTGTCCTGCCAGCTCTGATCGTAGGTGCCGGCATAGCGCCGCCGCTCCGGCCAGCCGCGTCCGATCGGGCCCAGCGCCATGGGACGGTAGGCCTCGTAGGGCGAGCGGATCTCCTGCCCCGCCTCCTCCGTGTTCGGCAGCGGGAGGCCCGAAAGACGCGATTGGTTCCTGACCGTGGCGAAGCCCGTCCCCACCGGGTTGGGATCGTAGGCGGCGGGCGTCTCGTCCCCGGGGTCGAGCCGGTCGACGCCGCCGAAGGCGGTGTCGTAGGAGAACGCCATCCGCCGGAACGGATAGGGCTTCGTCGCGGTGATCGCGGGGCCGACGACCCGCCACTCGCGTGCGCCGACGACGTCGAACTGTTTCGACCAGTCCCCGACCTTGAGCCCGACACGGACCCGTTCGGCGGGCTTGCCGTCCGGCGCATAGGCGGCGCCCTGGGCGACGACGTCGCAACGCTGCTTTCTGAAGGCGAAGTCGGTCTCCCAGAGGGTCGCCGAATAGCCGGGTTCGCCGGTGAATTCGTCGGCCGTGACCAGAGGTCTCTGCCCGGCCGCCTTCGCGGGTTCGGCCGCGCCGTCCTCGGGGAAATCGTAGGTGCCCTTGACCACGAGCGACAGGTACTCCCGCCCCGCCACGTCCATGCCCATCGTGAACTCGGTGGGAAATCCCGTCTGGTTCAGGATGCGCACGCCTGCCGCCTCACTCGAACTCGTAGACGAAGCCGCCGTCGCCGCCCCTGACCGTGACGCGGGACAGCGGCTGCCCCTCCAGCGTCCGGTTCAGCACCTGGCGGCTCAGCTCCGGCAGGAGCGTGTTCGTCAGGATCGCGTCGATCATCCGGCCACCCGACTCGATCTCGGTGCAGCGTGCCTTGATGAGATCCATCGCGCCATCGCCGATCACCAGTTCCGCCTCGTGCCCGGCGGCCAGCCGCTTGGCGATCGAGCCGAGCTTGTGGCCCGCGATCGCCTCGATCATCGCGTCCGACAGGGGATAATACGGGATCGTCACCACACGTCCGAGAAGGGCGGCCGGGAAGACGTTGAGGAGCGGGGCGCGGAGCGCGTGAACCAGATCGTCCAGGTCCGCCTTTTTCGAGCCGTTCTCGGTCATCGCCATGATCTCGTCTGATCCGACGTTGGAGGTCAGCAGGATCAGCGTGTTCTTGAAGTCGATCCTGCGCCCCTCGCTGTCGTCCATCATCCCCTTGTCGAAGACCTGGAAGAAGATCTCGTGGACGTCCG
>CAYTBD010000023.1:0-539 GCA_964435755.1 uncultured Rhodobacterales bacterium | reverse complement strand
GTCGTGCCGGGCCTCGCCACCTGGCTGCCGGACCTCGTCATGGGTCCCGCCGGGCCCATGTTTCGAACGCGGGCAGGAGGGCATGGGGGAGCCTCGGCGATGGACGAGCGCCGGCTGCGGATCGACGGTCTCGGCTTTCACGTGCGGGTCGCGGGCGAGGGGCCGCCGCCGCACGGCTTCCGTCAGGATGCCGCCCTTGCCGTAGCCCACGTAGCCCGGGGGCGCGCCCTTGAGCGTCGAGACCGTATGCGCCTCCTGGAACTCGCTCATGTTGATCGAGATGAGGTTCTGCTCGCCCCCGTAGAGCGTCTCGGCCAGCGCCAGCGCCGTCTCGGTCTTGCCCACGCCGCTGGGGCCGGCCAGCATGAACACGCCAACCGGCTTGCGCGGGTCTTCCAACCCCGCACGGGAAGTGCGAATGCGCTGCGCCACCGCGTCCAGGGCGTGACGCTGACCCACAACGCGTTCCTCGAGCGTGTCCGCCAAACTCAAGACCGCCTGAATCTCGTTCTTGACCATGCGGCCTACCGGGATGCCCG
>CAYTBD010000022.1:0-14712 GCA_964435755.1 uncultured Rhodobacterales bacterium | reverse complement strand
GCGACCCCCGGCGTGACAGGCCGGTACTCTAACCAACTGAGCTACAACCGCTCGCTGCCCGTCCGGGCGGCCCCGAACGTGTCGCGCGTTCTAGGGCGGCACCCCGCCCGCGTCAAGCGGATATGGACCCTCCTCCGCGCCAGGGCAAGCGGAGCACGGGAGGGGCGTGGGCCACGGGCCGCGAACTGATGCGGAACCGGGGTCTTCGGCCGCCGTTCATTCGGGAGGCATGGTCCCGCTGCCTGTCCGGGTCGCGTGGGGTCGTGGAACGAAGGAACCCGGGACGAGGACAAGGTGGCGGACCCCGCGAAAGTTCAGCAGTCTTCAGAAGCCGGCAGGGAGCGGTGGAGGCGCATGCTCGAGACCGCGCTCGGACCGCCGTTCACGACGGGCAATCGCGTGGACCTCCTCCAGAACGGCGCGGAGATCTTCCCGGCGATGCTCGAAAGCATCCGGGCGGCGCGGAGACGGATCGAGTTCCTGACGTTCGTCTACTGGACCGGCGACATCGCGGTGGAAATGGTCGAAGCCCTGTCCGAACGGGCTCACGCCGGCGTCGAAGTGCTGATCCTCCTCGACGGCTTCGGCGCCCGGCCGATGCGGAAGGAACTCGTCAAGGATCTGCATCGCGCCGGGTGCCGCATCCGCTGGTTCCGCGCCCTGCCGCGCTGGCAGGCCTGGCAGAACGACAACCGGACCCACAGAAAGATCCTCGTCTGCGACGGCGCGGTGGCCTTCACCGGCGGCGTCGGGATCGCCACCGAATGGGAGGGATCCGCCGACAGGCCCGAGCACTGGCGCGACAATCACTTCCGGATCCGCGGCCCGGCGATCCGCGGCCTCAGGTCCGCCTTCTACGGCGACTGGATGGAGGAGACCGGCACAATCGCCGATCTCGTCGAAGAAGAGGACGACGTGTCCGAGGCCGGGGATCTCGAGCTTCAGGTCGTCCTCTCCCAGGCGGCGACGGGATGGAACGCCTCGGCACGCCTGCAGGACGCGCTGATCCAGGCGGCACGCGACTGCATCCGCGTCCAGACGCCCTACCTGTCGCTGACGGCCGCGCAGACCGAGGCGCTGCTCGACGCGCGCGACCGCGGCGTGACCGTCGAGGTCATGTTCCCCGGGCCCTACCAGGACAAGAGGGTGTCGGAGCTCTCGGCCTCGAAGGAGATCGTCGCGCTGCTTCAGGCCGGCGTGACGGTGTGGCGCTACCAGCCGACCATGCTGCACTCCAAACTGATCACCGTCGACGGAGAGGTGGCGAGCCTCGGCACCGCGAACTTCAACGGACGGTCCATATTCAAGGACAACGAGGTCTGCGTGAACGTGCTCGACCGCCGGTTCACCGCGATGATGGACGACGTCTTCGACGCCGACAGGGCCAACTGCGAGGAAAGCACGCTCGGGGACTGGAAAGGCCGGGGGTCGTTGCGGCGGCTGCGCGAATCGGTCAGCCGGCTCGCGGGCCACGAAACCTGACCGTCGCGCCTCCGGTCGCCGCGCGAGCGTCAGGCGGCATCCCGCGCATCGCGGCCGCCGCTCGTTCTCATGTCGAGTTCGCCGCGCAGTTTCGGCAGCGCCTCGGGATATTCCGCCTGCAGCCAGCCGATCATCTTCTCGCGGACCTCGCACCGCAGGTCCCACGCCTGCGGCGAGGTTCGCGCGCTCATCAGGCCGCGCAGGGTCACGGTATCCTTGTCGGTATCGGTGACCTGCAGGTTGACCACGCGGCCGTCCCAGTGCGGCGAGGCGCGCACGGTCTCCTCGAGTTTCCCGCGCACGTCCTCGACCGGCACGGTGTAGTCGAGATACCAGTAGACCGACCCGATGATCGAGGCGCTGTCCCGGGTCCAGTTCTGGAACGGGTGTTCGATGAAATACGACAGCGGCACGACGAGCCGCCGCCAGTCCCAGAGACGGATCACGACGTAGGTCGCGAAGATCTCTTCGACCCAGCCCCATTCGCCCTCGACGATCACCACGTCGTCGATCCGGATCGGCTGGGTTATGGCGATCTGGATGCCCGCGATCAGGTTGGCCAGAACCGGCCGCGCCGCGAAGCCGAGAATGAGGCCCGCCGCGCCGGCGGAGGCGAACAGGCTGACGCCGTATTCCTGCACGCTTT
Source organism: uncultured Rhodobacterales bacterium (assembly GCA_964435755.1). GTDB lineage: Bacteria > Pseudomonadota > Alphaproteobacteria > Rhodobacterales > Rhodobacteraceae > DAINOF01. Next base: position 12,584 of record CAYTBD010000022.1, on the reverse strand, counting down.
CGAACGTGAGAAGCACGGCCCCGACCGTGAAGATGGCGATGACGATGCTGGCCGACCGCCGCAGGACGCGGATCTGGGTGACGTACTTGCGCGCCTCGAGGTTGTCTTCGGCCTCGAGGCTGTAGCCGCGGATCGACCGTTCCGAGAAGTGATGGATCAGCAGGATCACGGTCCAGCCGATCAGGGTGATCAGCAGGATGAGGATCAGCCGCCCCACGCCCGCCTCCCAGCCGAACGGCAGGTCGATGCGGGGCACGACGATCGCGAAGGCGGCAAGGACGAACGCCAGCCGCGCCGGACGCCGGGCCCGGCGGAGGAGGGAGGCGCCGATGCTCCCGGGCGCCTCGACATGCCGGCGCAGGGCGCGCCAGACCGCCCAGTGCAGGACGAGCGCCACGCCGAGCGTCGCCGCGAGGACGAGCACATCGACGACCGGCTCGGAGAGCAGGGCAACGGCCGCCTGCATGTCCTCGAAGCTGGAGCGCAGCTGTTCCATCACCCGTCACGCAATCCGGATCACGACGCCGGCGTCCGCCGCACCACGTCCGCGGGCCCACGACGCGCGATCCCGCCCGCGGCGTTCCTCGACGGCAGATCGAGTGTCGCAATCCTCACCGGAGCCTCTCCTTCGCATATCACTGCGGTAAACGTGAGCTGCCGGATGTAGTTCCGGAGCGCCGTCCGGCGGTTGGCCGGGCTCTGCCCCGCTCCGATCCGGCACAGTCCTGCGCGTCCTAAAGGCTGCTCAGCGCGACCGCCCCGAAGTAGACCCCCAGAAGCGCGAGGCTCTCGCCGCCGATGCCGCCCGGGCCCTGCCGCTCGCGGTAGATGAGACCGAGGAGCAGGATCGCCGACATCACGAGACCGGTGGCGAGCCAGAAGACGTCGTCCTGGGTGATGCTGTGATAGAGCGACCCGTCGCGGTAGCCCACGTCGGAGATCGTCAGGAAGATTGTGTCGAACGTGTTGCCGCCAATGATGCCGCCGACGGCGAGCTGGAGCGCGCCCCTGCGGACGGCGGCAAGCGTGGTGACGAGCTCGGGCAGCGAGGTGACCACCGCCGTCATCAGCGCGCCGACGACGGTGGCCGAGAGGCCGAACCGGTCGACGACTTCGCCGCCGACCTGCGCCAGCAGCCAGCCGGCCGCGCCGAGCGCGACCATCAGCGCGAGGAACAGGGCGATCAGTCCGCGCGCCGGCTTGTCGGGCTCGTCGCCCTCGTCCGGCGTATCCGCCCGCGTCTCGGGCGTATCGACGGGCCGCCACATCGGCTCTTCGCGGAGCCGCGACGTGGAGACGACGCCCAGCACGTAAACCGCGGGAATGACGAAAGACGCGGGGTGAATGGCCCAGATCGTGACGTCGGGCATGGTGGTGGCCGCGAGCGGGATCGCGAGCAGCAGGATCAGAATCCCGCACTGGTAGACGTTGGCGAGTTCGGCCGCCGCGTGTTCGAGATTCGCGCGGCGGTGGATCGTGTCGGCGAGCGCCAGGAACGCCGTCTGCGCGGCGATGCCCCCGACGCCGTTCGAGAAGGCGAGCGACGCCCGCCCGTCGAGCGCGGAGGTGAGCGAGACCATCACGCCCGAAACGGAGGTCGCCGCACCGAGGAGGACGCCGCCCACGACCGCCTCGCCCAGCCCGGTGCGGTCCGAGATGCGGTCGGCCAGGCCCGTCATCCTCATGCCCACGAACAGGATGACGAGCGCGGCGGCTACGCCCGCGCCGATGAGCGCCGGAGGAGAGAAATCGGAAAACACGCCCCGACAACGCCCGGGGCTCCGAGGCGGGTTCCCGCGCAGGCTCAGGAACCCCGCCGCAGGCGCCGCGTTGGTTGCACGATCATTTCCGGGAGCCGTGCATGTCGCAACGCTACTCGCGCCGCAGTGTCCTGGCGATGGCCGGGGGCGGGCTCGCCGCGACCGTGGCGCCCGTCCGTCACGCCTTCGCGCAGGTCGATGACCGGCCGTGGTTCTTCCTGACCGACGACGAGGCCCGGTGGCTCGCGGCGATCGCGGACGTCTTCATCCCCGAGGACGCGTTCCCCTCCGCCAGCCAGGCGGGTGTCGTGGACTACATCGATTTCCAGATGGCGACCGACTACGGACGCGGTGACGGTCTCTACCTGCAAGGGCCGTTCCCGGAGGGCACGCCGGAACAGGGCTACCAGCTTCCACACACGCCGGCCGAACTGATCCGGGCCGGAATCGCCGGGGCCCGCCGCGAGGCCGACCTCGCCCGGATGGATGGCGCCCGGCGCGAGGCCTGGGTGACGGATCTGTCGGAACGCGACGGCCGCATCGGCGATGTCCCCGCGGGGACATTCTTTTCGGAATTGCTCAGCCTCACGAACGAAGGCTACTTCGCCGATCCGATCTATCTCGGCAACAAGGGCTATGCGGGTTGGGACATGGTCGGCTTTCCCGGCGCGCATGCCTACTATCTCGACCTCGTCGACGACCACAACAGGGCCTACCGCAGGCAGCCGATGGGGGTCGCGCACGATCCCTCCGGCCGCTCGACCCTGCCCCGCCCCGTCGGTCAGGGAGAGATGAGCGATGGCTGACCGCACGCTCCCCGGTACCGACGTCGTCATCGTCGGAGGCGGCTGGACCGGCCTCACCGCCGCCTACGAGCTTGCCAACGCCGGCCAGCGCTGCGTGGTGCTCGAACGCGGCCGGGCACGCCACGACGCCACCCACTTCGCGGGACCCGAGGAGCACGACGAGCTGAAATACGCCCTTCGCTACGGCCACATGATGGACGTCAAGCGCGAGACGCTGACCTTCCGAAACACCCGTGACCGGCAGGCGCTTCCGATGCGCCGGCTGGGGTCGTTCCTGCCCGGATCGGGGCTGGGCGGCGCAGGCATTCACTGGAACGGCCAGATCTGGCGCCCGCTGCCGTCCGACCTGCAGATGCGGTCGCATTATACCGAGAGATACGGCGCGGACTTCATCCCCGGCGACATCACGATCCAGGACTGGGGCGTCACCTACGACGAGCTTCAGCCGCATCTCGACTTCTTCGAGCGGATCTGCGGCGCCGCGGGACGGGCCGGCAATCTCGACGGCGCGGCTCAGCCCGGCGGCAACCCCTTCGAGGGCCCGCGCACACGCGATTACCCGAACCCGCCGATGCAGCAGCCGATCTCGAACACGCTCTTCGGCGAAGCGGCGGAGCGGCTGGGGCTCAATCCCTTCCCGATGCCGTCCGCGAACGTCACCCGGGCCTACGAGAACCCCTACGGCGCGCAGCTCCACCCCTGCACCTACTGCGGCTTCTGCGAGCGCTTCGGCTGCGGCTACCTCGCGAAGGCCGATCCGATCATCTGCGTCTACGACCGGATCAGGGATCACGAGAACTTCGAGATCCGCTTCGACGCGCAGGTTCTCAAGGTCGAGACCTCCCAGGACGGCCGCACCGCCACCGGCGTCACCTATCGGGGCGAGGACGGGCTCGACTACTTCCAGCCGGCCGACACCGTCTGCCTCTGCGCCTATGCGCTCTGGAACGTGCACCTGATGCTCGTCTCCGGGCTCGGCCAGCCCTACGACCCGGACACCCGCACCGGCACGGTGGGGCGCAACTACAGCTATCAGACGATCGCCGCCGTCGACGCCTTCTTCGAGGACGAGATCGTCACCAATCCCTTCATGGGCGCCGGGGCGCTCGGCGTGGTGGTCGACGACTACAACGGCGACAACTTCGACCACTCCGATCTCGGCTTCCTCGGCGGCGGCTACATCGCCTGCAAGCAGTACCACGGCCGCCCGATCAGCTATCAGCCGGTGCCCGAAGGCACGCCCGCGTGGGGGGCGGAGTGGAAGCGCGCGGTGCGCGAGACCTACGGCCATCACGGCGACCTCGTGGTGCATGGCTCGTCGGTTTCGACGCCGGAGAACTACCTCGACCTCGACCCGACATGGACCGACGCCTACGGCCGTCCGCTGCTCCGGATGACGTTCAACTTCCCCGACAACGACCGGCGGATGAGCGAGTACGTCATGAACCGGGCCGTCGAGATCGCGCAGGAGATGGAGCACGTGACCTCGGTGGCCTCCACGAACCTCGCCGCGGCGGGCAGCAACTACAGCATCGTGCCCTACCAGACCACGCACAACGTGGGCGGTGCGGTGATCGGCACCGATCCCTCCACGAGCGTCGTCAATCGCTACGGCCAGATGTGGGACCACCACAACGTCTTCGTCTTCGGCGCCTGCCTGTTTCCGCAGAACCTCGGCTACAACCCGACCGGCCCGCTGATGGGGCTCGCGTACTGGACGCTCGAGCACCTCAAGGGCGACTACCTCGACAATCCGCGCCCCCTGATGGACGCGTGAGAAAGGATCACCGATGCCGCGCATCACGTCCCCTGCCCGTCCCGCCGCCCTGCTCGCCGGCGCGATCGCGATGGCAGCGCCGGGCGCGGCCCAGGACTTCGACGCCCAGCCCTCGATCCGAGAGATGGAAGCCCGTCTCGAAGACCCGCACGTCCTCTTCGGCGTCGAGATCGAGAGCGAGGTGACCGACGACCTCCTGGAACTCGGCCGGCTCGTGGCGATGGGCGGCGCCGAAGCCGGCGGCTCGGGCATGGCCTGCGTGTCCTGCCACGGCGCGGAAGGACGCGGCGACGGCTCGGGAGCGTTTCCCCGCATCGCCGGGCAGCCGGGCTGGTATCTCTACAAGCAGTTGATCGACTATGCCTCCGGCGCCCGGCCGAACCGGGTCATGAGCGGCATCGCGCAACGTCTCACCGAGAACGAGATGGAGGCCGTGTCCGCCTACTATGCCGTTCTCGACGCGCCCTATCGCCCGGTCCTCGGCACCGTCGACGCGCAGACGCTGCAATGGGGCGGCCAGCTCGGCGCGGCGGGCTCCGCGGAGCTCGGCATTCCCGCCTGCGTCAATTGCCACGGCCCGCAGGGGACGGGAAACCCGCCGTCGGTTCCCTATCTCGCGGGTCAGTACGCCAACTACATGACGCACCAGCTCCAGCTCTGGAAGGACGGCACCCGCGACAACGACGCGATGAACGTGATGTCCGCCATCGCGTCGAAGATGACCGAGGAGGACATGCGCGCGGTCAGCGAATACTACGCCCGCGTCCGCCCTCCGGAGCGCGAAGACCTGAGCGGCACCGCCCGGACCACCGCGGCGGAGGGCGCCGCGAGCGGCGACTGAGCCCGTGGGCCGCGCCGCCTCCATCGTCGCCGGGCTCGCGGCACTGGCGCTCTGCGTGCTCGCCATGATCTGGTCGGCGATGCCGCCGGTGGCCGGCCCCGCCCGCGCCGTCGTCGCGCCGCTCGCCGACGCGGCCCATCGTGTCGCGGAGTGGTACCGCTCCGGCCCGGCCGACGGTCATCCGGACTGGGAGGCCGCGGCGCGCGAGGTGTTCGGGGCAGACGCCGGCATCGGCGCGGATCTCATCGCCCTCCACGGATGCGGCGCCTGCCACACCATCCCGGGGATCACCGGCGCGAACGGATCGGTCGGACCGTCGCTCGACGGCTTCGCCCGCCGCTCCTACATCGCGGGCAGTCTTCCCAACGAACCCGGCGGGCTGACCCGCTGGCTCGTCGATCCGCCGGCGCATGCGCCGGACACGGCGATGCCCGATCTCGGGCTCACCGAGGAAGAGGCGCGCCACATCGCCGCGTTCCTCTATCGGCAGGGGAACGGTTGATGGAGACCGGCCAGGGATATGCCGACAGCACGCTCGGCCTCTGGGGCGCGCAGTCGTCGCTGGTGACCGCCGGGCGCGGCGCGGAGGCCATCCTCCCGCTCACGATCGCCATGACCGTCGCCTTCGGCGTCGTCTTCGTGCTCCTTCTCGCGCTCGTCTGGCTCGCCTGGCGGCGCGACAGGCCGGCGGGCCACTGGTGGGTCTGGTCGGGCGGGATCGTCCTGCCGCTCGTCTCCATCGTCGTGCTCATGGCGATGTCGACGCCGACGCTCAGGGCGCTCGTGACCGAAAGCGACGACGCGCTCGTGATCGAGGTGACCGGCAAGCAGTTCTGGTGGGACGTGGTCTACGACCCGGACGGCATCGCGCTCCGCGACGCCAACGAGATCGTCCTGCCAAGGGGACGGCCCGTCACCTTCCGGCTCCTGTCCGACAACGTGATCCACTCGTTCTGGGTGCCGTCGCTCACCGGCAAGATGGACATGATCCCCGGCCGGGTGAACATGCTCCCCGTGCTCGCGGAGAAGACCGGGCGCTTCCGGGGCCAGTGCGCCGAGTTCTGCGGCCTCTCGCATCCGCGCATGGCGTTCGAGGTGGTGGTGATGGAGCCCGAGGCCTTCGACCGCTGGCTGCAGCGGACGCAGGGCGAGGCACGCGACGCGGCGCGGCCCGAGATCGTCGCGGGACGGAACGTCTTCCTCGATGTCGGCTGTCCCGCCTGCCACGCGATCCGCGGGGTGGCCGAAGGCGCCCGCCTCGGCCCCGATCTGACCCGCGTGGGGGCGCGCGGAAGTCTTGGCGGCGGCATGTGGCGGATGAACCAGGGCACCCTCGCGGGATGGATCGCCGATGTGCAGGACATGAAGCCCGGCGCGCAAATGCCGTCTTACAATCACCTTTCCGGCCCGGAACTCAGGGCGCTCTCCGCCTACCTGGCCAGTCTGGAATGACCGGCACGGCCCCGGAACCAGCCGCCTACTCGGGCCGCCTGAAGGGCGCGCCGGACAAGGATTTCGACGCCATCTGGGCGCAGCCGACCGGTATCCGCGCGTGGAGCGCGGTCAACCACCGCGTCGTCGGCAAGAGGTTTCTCGTCACCGGCTTCGTCTTCTTCCTGATCGCCGGCGTACTCGCGCTGCTCGTCCGCACCCAGCTCATCGTGCCGGAGAACACCTTCCTCGACAGCGAGACCTACAACCAGGTCTTCACGATGCACGGGACGCTGATGATGTTCCTCTTCGCGATCCCGATGCTGGAGGGCTTCGCGATCTATCTGATCCCGCTCATGGTGGGCGCGCGCGACCTCGTGTTTCCCCGTCTCGGCGCCTTCGGCTACTACTGCTTTCTCTTCGGCGGCATCCTCGTGATGTCGTCCTTCCTGTTCGACGCGGCGCCCGCGGGCGGCTGGTTCATGTACGTGCCGCTGTCCACCTCGGACTATACCGAGGGGCTTTCGGCCGACTTCTGGCTGATCGGGATCACGCTGGCCGAGATCGCGAGCGTCACGGCGGCCGTGGAGATCATCGCGTCGGTCCTCTGCTCCCGCGCGCCGGGCATGAGCCTCACGAAGATGCCGGTGCTGATGTGGTACTTCCTCGTCACCGCCTTCATGATTGCCGTCGGCTTTCCGCCGCTCATCATCGGCTCGGTCCTGCTCGAATCGGAGCGTCTGCTCGGCCTGCCGTTCTTCGACCCGTCGCTCGGCGGCGATCCGCTGCTCTGGCAGCACCTGTTCTGGCTCTTCGGCCACCCGGAGGTCTACATCATCTTCCTGCCCGCGGCGGGCATCGTCGCGACGATGCTGCCGACCTTCGTGGGCAAGCCGCTCTTCGGATACGGCTTCGTCGTCGCCGCGGTGGTGACGATGGGGGTGATCTCCTTCGGGCTCTGGGCGCACCACATGTTCGCGACCGGCCTTCCGATCATGTCGCTGACGCTGTTCTCGGCCGCCTCGGCCATGGTGGCGATACCGACCGGCGTGCAGATCTTCGCCTTCATCGCCACGCTGACCCTCGGCCGGCCGCGCCTGACGGTGCCGATGCTCTTCATCCTGGGGTTCCTCTTCATCTTCGTGCTGGGCGGTCTCACGGGCGTGATGCTCGCCGCCGTCCCGTTCAATCTCCAGGCCCACGACACGCATTTCGTCGTGGCCCACCTCCACTACGTGCTGATCGGCGGCTTCGTCTTTCCGATGATGGGCGGGCTCTACTACTGGATGCCGCATATCACCGGCCGGATGATGTCGGAGCGGATCGGGACATGGGTCTTCTGGCTCATGTTCGCGGGCTTCAATCTCGCCTTCTTCATGATGCACCTGACGGGACTGCGCGGAATGCCGCGCCGCATCGCCACCTATCCCGAAGGCATCGGATGGGACCGGCTCAACCTGCTGTCGACGATCGGCGCCTACATCCTGGCGGCGGGCATCGCGCTCTTCATCTGGGATTTCTTCCGTCACCGCCGCGCCGGTCCCGAGGCCGGGCGGAATCCCTGGGGCGCGGCGACCCTCGAATGGCTCTATCCGCCGGTCGCGCCGGGCTACAATTTTCGCGCGATCCCCGAGATCCGCGCGCGCGAGCCGCTGTGGGAGCAGCCGGCGTTTCTCGACCGGCCGCCGGACGCGATCGACGGCGCGCTCCGCGCGTATCCCGATCACCGGCGCGAGACGATAGGCTGCGATCCGGTGACGGGCGCGCCGCTCCAGATCCTGCGGCTGCCGCACCCGACATGGACGCCGCTGGTCTCGGCCTTCGGCATCGCGCTGGCCTTCGCGGCGACGCTCGCATCGGTCTACTGGCTCGTCGGGCTGGGCGGCGCGATCGCGCTCGCCGGGATCACCGCATGGGTCTGGGAACCCTCCGACAGCGGCGTCACCCGGCCCACGGGGATCCGCCATGGGCTCGAGCTTCCGGTCAATATCGTGGACAGGCGGAGCCATCTGCACATCGGGATCGTCGGGACGCTCCTGATCTCCTTCGCCCTGTTCGGCTCGCTTCTCTTCGGGGGGCTCTATCTGTGGAACACCGAGCCCGCGTTCGCCGACCGGACGGCGGCGCCCGACAGCCGCGCGGCGCTCATGGCGGCCGCCAGCGGTCTCCTCGTGGCCGGCCTCGGCTGGGGTGCCAACCGTCGGGCGCAAGCCGACGCCCTCAGGGCCGCCGGGCTCATCGACCTGGCCCTTGTCGCATGCGCGCCCGCGACGGCCGCGCTCCTGCTCGCCGCGCTTCTGCCCGTCGATCCCTGGGCCAGCGCCTTCGGCGCCGTCGGCTGGGCGCTCGGCGCCTTCGTGACGGCCCACCTCGCGGTCATCCTGTGGTGGGCGCTGATCAACGCGGTGCGCAAGCTCGCGGGGCTGGTCGGGCCGGGACAGACGCTGCCGGACCTCTTGCTGATGACCTTCTGCAAGGCCACGGCGGCGATGACGCTGGTCACGGCCGCGGCCTATCTGGCGGTGGCGTCATGACGGTGCTCGCCCGGAGGATCGCACTGCCCGCCCTGCTCTGGGCGCTGCATTTCATCGTGGTCTACGCGCTGATCTCGGCCGGATGCGCCCCGCGCGCGATCATCGAGGTGGAGGTCGTGCGGGGCCTCGTCGTCGTCGCGACATGCGCCGCGGCCGCGGTCGCTCTCGTCTGGCTGATCTCGTCGGGTCTCGAGAGGCGGCGGGCGCCCGCGGGCTCCGACGCCGCGGCTCTCGCGAGCGCCGGCTGGTGGTCCGCGCTGATCTCGCTGCTCGCCATTCTCGCAAATCTTTGGCCGGTCGTGCTCCTCGGGAGCTGCACCGGATAGGAGGAGACATCATGGAACAGGAGTACACCCCGTTTTGCGGAACGCCGCCGCTTCCGGGCGAGGTGCTGTCGCGCTGGACGTTCGACCCGTGGCTTCTTGCCGGGCTCGCCCTCGTCCTCGCTCTCGGCCTCGCGAGCGCGACCGACCGCCGGCTTTTCGCGCTCGGCTGGAGCGTCGCGGCGCTGCTCTTCGTCTCGCCGCTCTGCGCGGCGTCGATGGCGCTCTTCTCGGCGCGCGTCGGCCAGCACGTTCTCCTCGTCCTCGTCGCGGCGCCGATCCTCGCCGCCGCCCTGCCGAAGGCGCGGATCCCGGCGCTTCCGGCCGCCGGAGCTTTCGCCGCGCTGTTCTGGTTCTGGCATGCGCCCGCCCCCTACGCCGCGACGCTCGCCTCCGATCTCGTCTACTGGGCGATGCACCTGAGCCTCGCCGGGTCGGCCGTCCTTCTCTTCTCCGCCCTCTTCGCCGCGCCCGAGCGCGGCATCCTCGCGGCGGCGTTCACCGGGGCGCAAATGACCGTCTTCGCGGTCCTGCTCACCCTTGCGACAGCCGCCTGGCACCCGTGGCACACGCTGACCACGCTCCCCTACGGCCTCACCGCGATCGCCGATCAGCAACTCGCGGGCGCGCTGATGTGGGTCGGCGGCGGCGGCGTGTTCACCGCCCTCGTCGGATGGCTCGCGTGGCGGTTCCTGCGCGCGGGCGAGGAGCGGGCCCGGGCCGGACGGGCCGTCTGACATGAAAGACGCGCGGCGGCTCGAAATGGACCGGATCGACCGGATGGCCCGGCTTCTCGACGCCCGCTTCCGGGTGCCGGGCACGCCGATCCGCTTCGGCCTCGACTCGATCGTGGGCCTCATTCCCGGCGTGGGCGACATCGCGATGGCCGTGCCCTCGGCCTGGATGATCTGGCGCGGCTGGCGGCTCGGCGTGCGCCGACGCGGCCTTGTCCGGATGGGGGTGAACACCGGGATCGATCTGGCGGTGGGGACGATCCCGATCCTTGGCGATCTGTTCGACCTCGGATTCAAGGCGAACCTCCGGAACGCCGACATCCTGCGGTCCGAGCTCGGCCGCGGCGGCTCCGGGCGCGACCGAGCGCAATCCGGAACGCGCGCATCCCGACGCGAGTTGGGTCAGCGGGATCCAGAGGATCGCGGAGAGACCCGATGACCCCACCGGCGACCGAAACACAGACACCGCAGGCGCACCGGCGCCGCGTGAGCGTGGTCCTGCTTGGCGGGATTCTCGTGCTTCTCGTCGGCTGGGCGCTCACGGCGACCGCGGCCGTCGCGGTCCCTCTCGTCTTCGCGATCTTCATCGCGATCCTCGTCTACCCGGTCCACAGGAGAGTGGCCGGCGCCGTGCCGGACGGTTTCCGCTGGCTCGGGCTTGTCGCCGTGCTCGCGATCCTGCTCGTCGTCCTCCTGCTCTTTCTCGGCGGCATGGCGCTTTCCGTGGAGCGGATCATCAACGACCTGCCGTCGTTCTCGGAGCGGCTCCGGGACTGGGTTCCCGCCATGGCGTCCGGGGACGACGGGCCGCCCGACCCGTTGAGCATGGCGCGCGAACTCGTCGGCGGGGCCGGCGGCACGCTCGGCGGATGGCTGGTGGACGGCGTGACGGCGCTCGCGCAACGGCTTGCGAACATGATGGGCGGGCTCATCGCCGCGACCGTCATCGTGATCTTCCTCGTCCTGCTGATGCTCAGCGAGGCCGACCTCTGGAGAGACAAGATGACGGAGCTGGCGCGGGACGGGGACGAAAGGTGGCACCGCGTCCTCGTCACCATCGCCAAGACGGTGCGGCGCTTCATCCTCGTGCGCACCTTCATGGGCATCGTCTCGGCCGCCGCCTACGTCGGCTGGCTCGCCATCTTCGGGGTCGACCTGCTTCTGGTCTGGGCCGTGCTGACCTTCCTTCTGACCTACATTCCGAACCTCGGCTCGGTCCTGTCGGGTCTGCTCCCGACGCTCTACGCCTTCCTCGTCCTGGACCCCGGCACCGCGCTCCTGATCGGCGCGGGCATCTTCGTGATCGAACAGGTGATCGGCAATTTCCTCGACCCGCGCCTGCAGGGCCGCGAGGTCGCGCTCTCGCCCGTCGTGATCCTCGTCGCGCTGCTGATCTGGGGCTGGATCTGGGGGGCGGCCGGGGCCTTCCTCGCGACGCCGATGGTCATCGTGCTCGTGACCGTGTGCAACAGCGTCGACGCGCTCCGGCCGGCGGCGCTCTTCCTGTCGAACCAGAGATCGTATCGCGCGCTCGACGAGTCGCTGGGCTGGGACAGGACGAAACCCGCCGACACCGCCTGACGCTCGGCCCGGGAGCGGAGCGGGAAGCCGTTCTGGAACCCCGGCAGCCGGCGTCGAGTTGTGCCGCTGACCGGTTCCGATGAACAATGGAGAATCCATATGCGCAGACTCGCCAGACTCGTCACCGCCGCCGCTGTCTCCGGCGCCGTCCTGAGCGCGGGCGGCTCGGGCCCCGCCCTCGCCCAGGACAATTCCTACGACGCCCCTCCGAGCTTCTCGGCCATGGTGTCCGACAAGCTGCCGGCGGTGGTCGGCATCCTGTCGACGATAGAGCGGCCCCCCGTCTCCCCCGGGCCGCAACTGCCGCCCGGCCTGGAGGAGTTCTTCGGCTTTCCCGTCCCCGAAGCGCCGCCCCCGGGACCGATGCGCGGTCAGGGGTCCGGGTTCATCATTTCCTCGGACGGTTTTCTCGTCACCAACAGCCACGTCGTGGCGCGCGCCGACGAAATCGAGGTCGTCCTCGAGGACGAGCGCCGGTTCCCCGCGGAACTGATCGGCACCGACCCGGCGACCGACATCGCCCTTCTCAAGATCGACGCCGACGGGCCCCTGCCCTTCGCCGAATGGGGCGCCTCCGAAGCTCTGGAAATCGGCGACTGGGTGGTCGCGATCGGCAATCCCTTCGGTCTCGGGGGAACCGTCACGGCCGGCATCGTCTCCGCCCGCTCGCGAAACATCCAGGCGGGACCCTACGACGAGTTCATCCAGACCGACGCGGCGATCAACCGGGGCAACTCCGGGGGTCCGCTGTTCGACGAGAACGGCAACGTTGTCGGCGTGAACACGGCGATCTTCTC
>CAYTBD010000021.1:0-14730 GCA_964435755.1 uncultured Rhodobacterales bacterium | reverse complement strand
GGCCGTGGTACGCGACCTGATTGTGAGACGCTTCCGCCAAACCTCGAGGTGACGGCATGAACGGCGGCATCCTGACGCTCACCCCCAATCCGGCCCTCGACGTCTGGACGACGACAAGGGAATTCAGGAAGGGCCCGAAGCTGCGCTGCAAGCGGCCGCGCCTCGATCCCGGCGGCGGCGGCATAAACGTCTCGCGGGTGGTCCACAGACTGAACGGGGAGACCCGGGCTCTTTTCGCTGCGGGAGGGCGGACCGGGGAGGACCTCGCAGAGGCTCTCGATCGCGAAGGAGTGCAGGCCGAGCGCGTCCCGATATCCGGCGCGACCAGAGAGGTCTTCAACGTCTGCGAGGAGGAGACCGGCGGAGTGATGCGCTTCGTGACGCCTGGCCCGACTCTCGAACCGGACGAGGCGGACGCTCTTCTTGAACTGCTCCGGAGCTGCGTCGTCGAGGGCGGTCACGTCGTCGGAAGCGGAAGTCTGCCCGAGGGAGCCGGACCGGATTTCTGGGCACGTGCGGCCGGGATATGCCGGGAGTCCGGCGCGTTTTTCCTGCTGGATTCCCATGACGGGGTTGAGCGGGCCCTGAAGGAGGGCGTCTTCGTCTTTCGCGAGACCGGCGACGCCGTGAGCGAACTCGCAGGCGAAAGCGTCTCTTGGCCCGCAGGCGCTGCCAGGTGGGCTGCCGAAAGGATAGAGCGGGGCGAAGCGAAGGCGGTGATCGTCACGGAAGGCGCGGAAGGAGCGCTTCTCGTCACGGCCGATCATCGAGTCGTCCAGGGACCGCCATCGGGCGTGACGGAGAAGAGTGCGATCGGCGCCGGTGACAGTTTCATGGCGGGTCTCAGCCTTGCGCTGTCTGAAGGCAAGGGGTGGACCGAAGCCCTTCGGAACGCTGTGGCGACCGCGGCCGCGACACTCCTGACCCCCGGCACGGAACTCTGCCGGAAGCAGGACGTCGAGCGTCTGATCGAGCAATGCCCGGCGCCGAAACAGCTTCAGACCGCCAGATGACCGGCCTTCAGGGGATCGGTGCCAAGCGGATGAACGATCTCGAAGCATCGGGAACACCGTGGGCGGGCAGCGGTTCTGTCGAGGAAGATCATATCGGAGAGGCCCCATGTCCAGCAGACGAATGACGACGAGCCTTGTGGCCGCCGTCTTGCTTTCCCTGACCGCCGCAGCGGCCGCGCAGACTGAATCGGATGCGTCCGACGCCACTCAGGAACCGTCAATCGCCGAGCGCTACCGCCTCGTCGAGGAGTTTCAGGACGCCACGGTCGTGAACGCAATCGGCGAAGAAATCGGAAACGTCTCGAACCTGATCGTGGAGGGCAACGAGATCACGCACGTCATCGTCTCCATCGGCGGTTTTGTCGGACTCGGCGGATCCGACGTCGTCGTGCCGTTCGATCTTCTCAGCTTCGACGGGGATCAGGCGACCATCGAGACGATCGCCTCTTCCGACCAGATCGAGACCCTCGTGCCGTTCGACCCGGTCGATTTCGGTCTTTCCGAGTAGGGGCGCGAGGCGCGAGGAACAAACGCGGTGTCCTCGAATTGTGAGACGGACATTCATGAAAGCGGAGAAATCCCATGGCGGCGCGTATCGCGATCAACGGCCTCGGGCGGATCGGCAGGGCGACCCTGAAGATCGTTCACGAAACTCCCGACCTGGAACTTGTCGCGGTGAACGACATCGCTTCGCCGGACAACCTCGCCTATCTTCTCAGACGCGACTCCGTCTACGGGCGCTACGGCGAAGATGTGACCCACGAGGGACAGGATCTCATCGTCGGCGATCAGAGGTATCGCGTCCTCGCGGAAAAGGATCCTGCGTCGCTTCCGTGGAAGGAGATGGATGTCGACCTCGTTCTCGAATGTACGGGGGTCTTCACCAAGAAGCCCGACCTGGAGAAACACCTCGAAGCGGGGGCCAGGCACGTCATCCTGTCCGCTCCGGCCAAGGGAGAGGGCGACATTCCCTTCGTCGTGCACGGCGTCAACGAGTCCAGCGGCGAAAAGATCATATCGACGGCCAGCTGCACGACGAACTGCATCGCACCGGTGATCGAGGTGATTGGGCGCCGGATCGGCTTGAAGAAGGCGGTGATGACCACCGTGCACGCCTACACGGCCTCCCAGGCGATCGTCGACGCGCCGGCGAGCAAGTGGCGTCGCGGCCGCGCGGCGGCGGCGAATTTCGTGCCGACCTCGACGGGAGCCGCGAAGGCCACCACGAAGGCGCTGCCGCAGTACGAAGGCCGCTTCGACGGTGCGGCCATCCGCGCGCCCATTCCCGCGGGATCGATCGCCGATATCACCATCGTCACCGAGCGGGAGACGAGTGCAGGCGAGGTGAACCGGATCTTCGAGGAGGAAACGGACAGCGACCGCTATCGCGGCGTGATGGGGGTCACGAACGAACCCCTCGTGTCATCCGACATCATCCAGGATCCGCGCGCGTCGATCGTCGATCTGACGATGACGCAGGTCGTCGCAGGTGACCTCGTGAAGGTCATGGCCTGGTACGACAACGAATGGGGATACGCCGCGCAGATGGTTCGCGAAGCCGTTCGCCTCGTCGGGAGATAACGGGCGGTGGCGGCGTCGGGATGAGAACAGCGGTTGAAGGACGGACCGGAGGCGCTCCATGAGCGACACGCGGCTTCCCGACGCAGAGGCCGTTTCGGATCGTCCATGGCACGCCGCCTCGGTCGACGAGACTGCCGACATACTCGAAACCGACCGGCAGCAGGGTCTCCGGGACAAGGAGGTTGAGCGGCGGCGCAAGCGCTTCGGGCCGAACAAATTGCCCGAGAGACAGCGCGAGACGCCGTTCCAGACATTTCTCCGGCAGTTCAAGGATCCCTTGATCTATATCCTGCTGATCGCGGGGGCCGTGTCTCTCCTGATCGGCAATCTCGAGGACGCAGCCTTCATCTTCGCCGTTCTGGCGTTCAACGCGGGTCTTGGCACCTATCAGGAATACAAGGCCGAAAGCGCGGCCCAGTCGCTCCAGGAGGTGATGCGGATAACAGCCACGGTGACGCGGGAGGGCGAAAGCGAGGAGGTCGACAGTGAAGACCTCGTCCCCGGTGATCTTGTCACGGTGAAGTCGGGGGCTTCGGTCCCTGCCGATATCCGGCTGCTGCGGTCGCAGGATCTGCGGGCCGACGAGTCGCTCCTGACAGGTGAATCGACCCCTGTCGAGAAGCGTGCGAAAGCGGACCTCGATCCCGAGACGCCGCTTGGGGACCGGTCGACGCTGCTTCATGCCGGAAGTACCGTCGCGAGCGGTCGCGGCGTGGGCATCGTGTGCCGCACCGGCACCATGACCGAAATCGGGCGCATCGCCGAATCGCTTTCGGAGGAGGAGCAGGTTCCCCCGCTCGTCATCCGCATCCGCCGCTTCACGCGTGTGATCGCGGTCGCGATCCTTGTCGCCATCGTCATTCTCGGCCTTATCCAGGCGCTTCGGGGAACCCCGCTGACCGAGATATTCTTCCTCGCGGTCGCGCTCGCGGTTTCGGCGATCCCGGCTGGTCTGCCCGTCGCCATAACCGTGGCGCTCTCGATCGGCTCGAACCGCATGGCGGAACGGAACGTGATCGTCCGGAAACTCCCGGCAGTCGAGGGCCTCGGCGCCTGCACGCTGATCGCGAGCGACAAGACGGGGACACTGACAGAGAACAAGCTCACGATTCAGCGCATCCGACCGCTCGAGGGGGAAGACATCGAAGTGAGCGGAGCCGGCTACGGTGTGGAAGGCGACTTCTCACGCAACGGTGAGAAGATAGAGCCAGGCGAGGAGAAGTGGCTTCGCGATATCGTGGTGACAGGAGCGCTTTGCAACGAGGCGCGCTTCGCTCTCGAGGACGACGAGGTGCGCGTCCGCGGAGATACGGTCGACGTCGCTTTCCTGGTTCTCGCCCGAAAATTCGGAACCTCGCAGGAAGAACTCGAGAAGGAGTTTCCCGAGGTTGGAGCGATCCCTTTCGAGTCCGAGCGCCGCTTCGCCGTCAGCTTCAACGAGCACGACGGGAAGGTGATGGCGCATGCCAAGGGCGCGGCCGAAACGCTGACAGGTATGTGCGACGTCGATGGCGACAAAGTTCAGATGCGCGAGGAAGCTCTCGCTGGAGAGGGCTACCGTGTCCTTGCCGCGGCGTCGGGCAAGGTGTCGGACAGCGTGGCCGAGAACGAGGATCCGGACGACCTGCGAAACCTGCGCTTTCACGGATTGGTCGGGCTGATCGATCCTGTACGCGAAGCGGTTCCCGGCGCGATCGCCGCCTGCCAGGACGCGGGGGTCGAGGTGCGCATGGTGACAGGAGATCACCCACGCACGGCGCTTGCAATCGGACGCGAGATCGGCATCGCCCAAGGGGAAGACGACGTGGCGACCGGGCGCGACGTCGGAGGGCGCGAGTCGGGAGAGCCGAGCGGCAGCCGGCGCATCCTCGAGGCCAGGATCTTTGCCCGAGTGGAGCCGAGTCAGAAGACCACGATCGTCGACGCGCTTCAGGAGGCGGGCCATTTCGTCGCCGTCACCGGAGATGGCGTGAACGACGCCCCGGCGCTTCGCGCCGCGCATATCGGCGTGGCGATGGGGGCAAGCGGGACCGACGTCGCCCGCAACGCAGCGGACCTGATCCTGACCGACGACAACTTCGCCTCTATCGTGAACGGGATCGAGGAAGGCCGTATCGCCTATGACAACGTCCGCAAGGTGGTCTGGCTCCTGATCAGCACGGGCATCGCCGAGCTTGTCCTCTTCACGCTGTCGGTGATCTTCAACACCGCGCTGCCGCTCACGCCGGTACAGCTTCTCTGGCTGAACCTCGTGACGAACGGCATTCAGGACGTGGCGCTCGCGTTCGAGAAGGGTGAGCCCGATGTGCTCGAGAGGCGCCCTCGCGACCCGGATGAACGGATCTTCAACCGGCTGATGATCGAAGAGGTGCTGACATCCGGTCTCTACATGGGGCTCGTCGGGTTCGGCGTGTTCTATTTCCTGACCGAGGAGATGAACTTTGCGACCTTCGACGCGCGCAACCTGCTTCTCCTCCTCCTCGTCCTGTTCGAGAACGTCCACGCATTCAACGTTCGCTCGGAGACGCGCTCGGCCTTCCGGATACCGCTCCGCGCCAACCTGCTCCTCGTCGGCGCCGTCGTTGCGGCGCAGGGCATCCACATCATCTCGATGTTCATTCCCGGCTGGCGCGGCGTTCTCGAGGTCGCGCCTGTCTCGCTCGGAACCTGGGGGGTTCTCCTCGCGATCACCCTGACGAAGTTCCTGATCGTCGAGGCTTACAAGCACTTTCGCGGCAGATCCCTCGCCGAACGCATGTATCACGGCCCCTCGCCGGTGGAACGTCGGGCGAAGGAGGGGCGTTCGGACAAGGGCGGCAGGGTGGCGCGCGCCGAATTCGCCGAACGCGCTGAGCACGCCGAATGGGCCCGGCGCGCCGACTACGCGAAGGTGGCCGAGCGGGCGGAACGCATCGTCGGTGAGGAAAACGACACGACCGCGAAGAAGAGCCGCGGTGATGATCGAAAGGAGAAGCCGTGACGCAGGAGCCGGTCCACGTCCGCAGCCTCGAAAGCCTCGGTCGCAGCGACGGTGCGCTCGTCGGGGGGAAGAACGCGTCGCTGGGCGAGATGATCACCCGTCTCGAGCGGGCCGGGGTCAACGTGCCGTCAGGCTTCGCGACGACCGCTGATGCATACTGGCTGTTTCTGGACGAGAACGATCTGCGCGGCCGCGTGTCCGACGCGATAGGCAAGCTCAAGGACGATCGGAGCAATCTTTCGAGCGTCGGGAAGAAGGTGCGTGACCTGATCCTCGGCGGCGAGATGCCGGGACCCGTCGCCGTTGCGGTTCGCCAGGCCTATGGCGATCTCGCGACCCGCCTTGGGCGCAAGGATCCTGACGTGGCGGTGCGGAGTTCCGCCACCGCCGAGGATCTGCCTGAGGCGAGCTTTGCGGGGCAGCTCGAAACCTTTCTGAACATCCGCGGCGAGACCGACGTGATCGACGCGATCAGGCGCTGCTTCGCATCGCTCTTCACCGACAGGGCCATCGCGTACCGGGAGGAGAACGGCTTCGATCACATGTCGATCGCGCTTTCGGCCGGGGTTCAGCAGATGGCGCGCTCCGACCTCGCCGGATCGGGCGTGATGTTCTCCATCGATACCGAAACTGGCTTTCCGCGTTCCGTCCTCATCACCGGGGCGTGGGGCCTCGGGGAAACTGTCGTCCAGGGGACGGTGGACCCCGACGAATATCATGTGTTCAAGCCGCTGCTGGAACAAGGAGCGGCGCGTCCCATCGTTGGCAAGAAGCGCGGGCAGAAGTCGCGCAAGATGATCTACGGGAAGGGGACGTCCGAAACCGAGACGGTCGAGACGAGCGAAGAGGAGCGATCCAGCTTCGTGCTCGACGACGAAGAGGTGCTTCGTCTGGCGCGATGGGCTGCGGCGATCGAGGCGCACTACGGTCAGCCCATGGACATGGAATGGGCCAAGGACGGCGAGACCGGGGAGCTTTTCGTCGTGCAGGCAAGGCCCGAGACGGTGCAGTCGCGCAAGGATGTGGGCCGCCTGCGGACCTTCCGCATGGTAGAGCGCGGAGAGGAGATCGTCCGGGGCCTGTCCATCGGCGACTCGATCGCGACGGGGAAGGTCCTGCGTCTCAAGAGCCCCGACGAGATCGACCGTTTCGAGGACGGAGCGGTGCTCGTCACCGGGATGACCGATCCCGACTGGGTGCCGATCATGAAGAAGGCATCCGCCATCGTGACCGACCATGGCGGCCGTACGAGCCACGCGGCCATCGTCAGCCGCGAGATGGGCCTCACCGCCGTCGTCGGCGCGGGAGATGCGACGAAGCGGCTGAAGGACGGCCAGATGGTCACGGTGTCCTGCGCCGAGGGCGACGAGGGGATCATCTACGATGGCGAATTGCCGTTCGAGGAGAAGGAGATCGATCTCGGCAAAGTGCCCGAGACGCGAACGAAGGTGATGGTGAACCTCGCGAATCCGTCCGCGGCCTATCGCTGGTGGCGGCTGCCGACCGACGGGGTCGGGCTTGCCCGGATGGAGTTCATCATCGGCAACATGATCCGCATTCACCCGATGGCGCTGGTCCGGTTCGAAACGCTCGAGGACAAGGAGGCGAAGAAGCGGATCAAGGCCTTCACGCAAGGATATCCCGACAAGCAGAGCTACTTTGTCGAGACGCTGGCGCGCGGCATCGCGCGGATCGCTTCCGCGCATCATCCGGATCCCGTTGTCGTCCGGATGAGCGATTTCAAGACGAACGAATACGCCGAGTTGATCGGCGGCGCGGCGTTCGAGCCTGCCGAGGAGAACCCGATGCTCGGCTGGCGCGGCGCCTCACGCTACTACGACGACGATTATCGCGACGGTTTCGCGCTGGAGTGCCGGGCCGTCCGGATGGCGCGGGAGGAGATCGGCCTCGACAACATCGTGGTCATGATTCCCTTCTGCCGGTCGCTCGACGAGGCCGACCGGGTGCTCGCAGTGCTTGCGGAAGAAGGGCTGGTCAGGGGCAAGGATGGCCTGGCCGTCTACGTGATGGCGGAAATCCCCGCGAACGTCTTTCTCGCGAGCGAGTTCGCGAAGCGGTTCGACGGATTCTCCATCGGGTCGAACGATCTGACGCAACTGGTTCTCGGTGTCGATCGCGACAGCGACCGCCTCAAGCGGCTCTTCGAAGAGCGGGATCCCGCGGTGAAGGCGGCGATCGCGGCGCTTCTCGAAAAGGCGAGGGAGGCCGGCGTCCATACCGGCATCTGCGGGCAGGCGCCGAGCGACCATCCCGAACTCGCACGCTTTCTGGTGGAAAACGGCATCGGATCGATCTCGGTGAGCCCCGACAGCTTTCTGCCGGTGAAGAACGAAGTCGCTGCGGCGGAGCGCAACACGGAGAATGGCGTATGAAGATCGTATTATATGAAATGGAGCCTTGGGAGAGCGACGTCCTTGGCTCGGCGATGGAGGGTCACGAGATGGCGTTCGAGGACGTGGCGCTCGATGCGGACACGGCGGAGCGGCACAAGGACGCCGAGGCGATCTCGGTCTTCATCTATTCCGACCTTTCGCGCGCGGTCCTCGAGACGTTCGAGAATCTTCGTTTCATCGCGACGCGATCCACGGGCGTCGATCACATCGACCTCGACTATTGCGAGAAGAACGGCATTTCCGTTTCGAACGTCCCGAGCTACGGCAAGAACACGGTCGCCGAGCACGCCTTCGCGCTCCTGCTCGGTATCAGCCATCGTCTCGTCGAGGCGGTGGATCGGACCCGCCGGGGAGACTTCACGCAGAGCGGGCTCGCGGGGTTCGATCTTCAGGGCAAGACGATGGGGATCATCGGCACGGGCGACATCGGCCTTCACACTGCCCGTATCGCCCGCGGCTTCGGCATGGACGTTCTCGGCTTCGACGTCGAGACGCGAGAGGAGGCGGCGCGGGAGATCGGGTTCGATTACGTCGGAATGGACGAGCTTCTTTCGCGGTCGGACGTGGTGTCGCTGCACGTGCCGGGCAACGACAAGACCAGGAACATGATCTCGACCGAAGAGTTCGCTAAGATGAAGGAGGGCGCGATCCTCATCAACACCGCGCGAGGCACGGTGGTGGACACGGACGCCCTTCTGGAGGCGCTGGCGTCGGGCAGGGTCGCCGCTGCCGGTCTGGACGTGCTTCCGGAAGAACCCGTCGTGCGGGAGGAAGCGGAACTGCTCCGCACGTACTTCGAGCGCGACAGGGCGCTCGATACGTTGCTGGCCGATCACATCCTCCTCCGGATGCGCAACGTCGTCATCACGCCGCATTCCGCATTCAACACGCGCGAGGCTGTCCGGCGCATTCTGGACACCACCCGCGAGAATCTGGAAGGCTTCATCGAGGGCGACGCGCCGAACCTCGTGTCCTCCTGACGCGTTCTGTTCCTGATGAACCAGAAACGGAGTGGGCAGTATGGCCGCCGAACCCCATGCGCAATCGGTCGATGACGTCCTCGAGGCGCAGGAGGTCGATGCGGAAAGCGGCCTCTCGTCCGACGAGGCCGGCCGCCGTCTCGAGCGACATGGGCCGAACCAGCTGGAGGAGGCGAAGCGAAAGCCGACATGGCGCATTTTCGTCGACCAGTTCAAAAGCCTGATCTTCGCCATCCTCTTCGGCGCCGCAGCCCTGTCGTTCGTCTTTGGCGAAACCGTCCAGGCTGTCGCGATCCTCGTCGCGATCCTCATCAACGCAGGCGTCGGCTTCTTCACCGAGCTCCGCGCGACCCGCTCGATGGAGGCGCTTCGCGAGATGGAAAAGATGACGGCCCGTGTGCGACGGGACGGAGACGTCGATGAAACGGACGCCGCTGGTCTTGTTCCCGGGGATATCGTCCTGGTCGAAGCGGGGGAGGTCGTGCCGGCCGACCTGAGGCTCGTGGGAGCATCGAACCTGCGGCTCAACGAGTCCGCGCTGACGGGGGAGTCCGTCCCGCAGGGAAAGACCGTGGAGCCCGTGGACGCCGGCGCGCCTCTCGCAGAGCGCAGCAACATGGTGTTCAAGGGAACGTCCGTCAGCAACGGCTCTGGCACTGGCGTGGTCGTGGGGACCGGGATGGAGACGGAACTCGGCCGGATCTCGGAGATGGCGGAGGAAGCGGAGGAGGAGGAGACCCCGCTCGAGAAACGGCTTGACCGGCTGGCGCGGCGGCTCCTCGTCGTCATCGTCATCGTGGCCGCGATCACCAGCGTCATCGGCATCCTCTCGGGCCGGGAACTCTTTCTCATGGTCGAGACGGGTGTCGCGCTGGTCGTGGCGGCGGTTCCCGAAGGTCTGCCGATCGTGGCGAGCATCGCGCTCGCGCGGGGCATGTGGCGCCTGGCGCGCCGGAACGCGCTGATCGAACGCCTGTCGGCCGTCGAGACGCTCGGGGCGACGAACGTGATTTGCACCGACAAGACGGGCACGCTCACCGAGAACCGGATGACGCTCAGTCGCATAGCGCTCTCCGCCGGTACGGTCGAGATGCCGCAGGAAGAGGGCGGTGACTTCAAGCTCGACGGAGAGACGATCGACACAAGTGAGAACGAGGCAGTCCGGCGGGCTTTGGAAGTGGCGGTTCTCTGCAATGCGGCCGAGCTTGGCGAGCCGGGGTCCGAGCAGGGCGGGACCGGCGATCCGATGGAGGTGGCCTTGCTGTCTGGCGGCCGTCTGGCAGGGCTGGAGCGGGAGGATCTTGCGGCGGAGATGGAGGAAGTCCGGCGCGAGGATTTCGATCCGTCCGTCAAGATGATGGCGACATTCCACAAGAGTGACGGCAAGGTCCGGGTGGCGGTGAAAGGGGCGCCAGAAGCCGTGATAGACGTGTCGTCGCGCATCTTCCGCGACGGCGGCGAGGAAGACCTGTCCGATGATGAAAAGAAGGCGTGGCTGGACCGAAACGACGAACTGGCGCTCGAAGGCCTGCGCGCTCTCGCTCTCGCCGAAAAGACGGTTTCGCGAAAGAATGCGGAGCCTTACAAGGATCTGACCCTCATCGGTCTGGTCGGCCTGCTCGACCCGCCGAGACAAGAGGTGCGCAACGCGGTCATGGAAACCCGGAAGGCCGGGATCCAGGTGGTGATGGTGACGGGCGACCAACCGAGCACCGCTCGCGCCATCGCCGAAGCCGTCGGGCTCGTCGACGATGCGGAAAAGGCGAAGACGCTCGTCGGCACGGATATGAAAAGCGCCGACGACCTTTCGAAAAAGGAGAAGCGCGCGCTCCTGAAGACACCGATCCTCGCGCGGTTCGACCCGGCGCAGAAGCTCGACCTGATCCGCATCTACAAGGATGCGGGCAAGGTCGTCGCGATGACGGGCGACGGCGTGAACGATGCGCCTGCACTGAAGAAAGCCGACATCGGCATCGCCATGGGCGAGAGAGGCACGGACGTGGCGCGCGAGGCGGCGGACATGGTGCTGCTGGACGATTCGTTTTCGAGCATCGTCGAGGCGATCAAGCAGGGCCGGATCATCTTCGGCAACATCCGGAAGTTCGTGGTCTACATGCTGTCGGGCAATACCGGGCAGATCTTCGCCGTCTCGCTCGTGGCGCTCCTGAACGCGCCGCTCCCGCTTCTCCCGCTCCAGATCCTCTACATCAACATCGTCTCCGACGTCTTTCCTGCGCTCGCCCTCGGCGTCGGCGGCAGCATGACGGATGTGATGAAGAACCCCCCGCGCGATCCTGACGAACCGATCCTCACGCGCCGCCACTGGACGTCGATTGCGGCCTATGGCGTGCTGATCGGCGGTTCGATCCTCGTGGTGTTCTGGCTCGCCTTCCAGCTCAACATGAGTGCCGAGGAGGCGGTGACGATCTCGTTCCTGACTTTCGGGTTCGCGCGGCTCTGGCACGTCTTCAACATGCGCGATGCGGATGCGCCCTTCCTGCGCAACGAGGTGACGACGAACCGCTACGTCTGGCTCGCGATCGCGGTCGGAGTCGTCCTGCTGCTCGCCGCGGCCTACCTGCCCGTCCTGAGCCCGGTGCTCGGCACGGTCGCCCCAAGCCTCGAAGGCTGGGTGCTGATCGGCGCCGGCAGCCTCGTGCCGCTGGTGATCGGCCAGATCGCGAAGATGAAGTGGATCCGCTCCGTCCTGCCGGGGCGTGACTAAGTGTCGCCGGAGCCGGTGTATTCGCCGACCCTTTCCTGCGCGCGCTCCCGCGCGATCCGGTCCGGTTTGATCTCAGGGATCAACCTGAAGTTGAACGACTGACCCGGGCTGATCTGGCGGCTCTGGCCGCGGTAGGAGACCGTCACGGGATAGGCGGTCATGATCCGGCTCGAGACCTTGAGGCAGTCCTG
The DNA here is from genome assembly GCA_964435755.1 of uncultured Rhodobacterales bacterium. Taxonomy (GTDB): domain Bacteria; phylum Pseudomonadota; class Alphaproteobacteria; order Rhodobacterales; family Rhodobacteraceae; genus DAINOF01. The sequence continues at coordinate 2,846 of CAYTBD010000021.1, read as the reverse complement.
CGTGATGTCGAGGTCGAGCACCTGCCCGCGGTATCGCACCGTCGCCTTCAGCCGCTCCACCTCCTCCGGCAGGCGCGGATTGAGGAGCAGCGCCTCGGACCGGAGTTCGAGGCCGGTGTAACATCGCTGCATGAGGTCGACAGTCCCCGCCATCGCCCCGAGATGGATGCCCTCCGGCGTCGTGCCGCCCTGGATATCCGACACGTCTGCGTCGAGCGCCTTCAGGGCGAGTTCCCACGACGTCTGCCGATCGGCGCGGGCGAGGACCCATGCATGGGCGACCCAGGACAGGGTCGAGCCGTGCGACGTTCGGTTCATGTAGTACTGGATGTTGTCGAAGATGTTGTCGCCGCCGAAGGGATACCCCATGCGCTCGAAGATGCGCTGGATCTCCTCGCGGCTGAACAGGTAGAAGATCATCAGGACGTCGGCCTGCTTGGAGACCTTGTAGTTGTTCGGGTCGTCGCCTTCGGCTTCGAGAATCCTGTCAAGGCGCTGCAGGTTTCCGTAGTCGTCCCTGAACCTCTCCCAGTCGAACTCCTCGAGCTTCTCGTAGCCCTCGAACTGGCTGATGATGCCGTCGCCGTGGAAAGGCATGAAGAGCCGGCAACTGATGTCTTCCCAGTGCCTCAACTCCTCGTCCGTCAGCTCGAGCCGCTCGCAAAGCTGTTGCCGTTCGTCACGTGGAATGAGTTCGAGCACGTCGTCGACATGGGACAGAACCCAGGCGGCCATGAAGTTGGTGTAGGCATTGTTGTCGAGGCCACCGTTGGTGCTGGGGTCGACGCCGGGATAGGCCGTGTGGAACTCGTCCGGCCCCATCACACCGCGGATCCCGTACCGGCCGTCCGGGCGTTCCTCGGCCACGCTCGCCCAGAACCGCGCGATCTCGCAGAACAGTTCCGCTCCGTAGTCACGCAGGAAGGCCCGGTCATCCGTCGCCTGAACGTACTCCCAGACGTTGTAGGCGACAGCCGAGCCGATGTGGCGCTGTCGGTGCGAGTTGTCGGGTATCCAGCGACCCGACTTTGGGTTCAGATGGATCCTCTGACTTTCCTCGCGCCCGCTGGAGCCGCTCTGCCAGGGAAACATGGCGCCGTTGAAGCCCGCTTCGCGCGCGGCGCGCCGCGCCTCGTCGAGCCTGCGCCAGCGGTAGCGCAGCAGCGCCCGCGTCAGAACCGGCATCCGGAGCGTCAGATAGGGAAAGATGAAGAGTTCGTCCCACATGATGTGGCCGCGATACGCTTCGCCATGCCATCCCCGCGGAGGCATCCCGACATCCGTATCGACGGAATGTCCCGACGCCGTCTGGAGAAGATGGAAGATATGCAGGCGCAGCTTGAGCTGCGCCGACGAATCCTCCTCGCCTCCGATCTCGATGTCGAACTCTTCCCAGAGGTGGCGCCATGCGGTCTCGTGCTGCGTGGCGAGTTCCCGGAAATCCAGCGCGTGGCGCACATGCGCGAGGGCCTCGCTGAGTGGCTCGCTGATCCCGTGGTCGTTGGAGTTGAAATAGGCGGCGATCTTCTCGACCGCGACGGGGCGTCCCTCCTTGACGTCCACCTCGAATATGCTGGCACAGATGTCGGGCAGGACTTCGGTGTCGGACGGCAAGGCATGCGCCCCGTCGAGCATGACGTTGGTCCGCACGGCCAGTGCCACTTCGCGTCGTGCCTGCACGAAGCGCGACCGGAGTCCGAGGAGTCCCGCGTCCTCCGATAGCGTGTCCAGCGTCTCGAGGTGCCGTCCTTCGAGCGAACGGTATCGCTTGACGCCCCAGTTTATGACGCTGCCGTCGAGGGCGGATCTCACGCCCATCCTGCCTGACCAGTTCTCGGGCGTGAGCGTCAAAGACAGCGCGGCGAGGTGAGGGTCATGCATGGAAACCAGCCGACGCTCCTCCCATCTCGTCACACGGCCTTCCCGATCCCGAAGGCGCCGACGGCGCCGGAGGATCCCGGACCGCAGATCGAGTTCCTGCCGGTAGTCCAGCACTTCGAGATCGCCCGCTCCGAACCACTCCGTCCCGTCGATGCTGAAGGACAGTGGCAGCCAGTTGGGAAGGTTGACGAGATCCTCGTTCTCGATCTCGTGGTCCTCCACCTTGGAGATCAGCCTGTTATACCCCCCCGCGAGGTAGGTTCCGGGATAATGCACGTCATCGGCCGTCGCGTCCGGGGACGCGGCGCGGGAGACGATGTAGCCGTTGCCGAGCGCACAGAGGGTTTCCCGCAGTCCTTCGCTTTCCCGGTCCGGCTTGTCATAGGAGAGGATCCAGTTGCTCATGCCTGTGCCTCCCGGTCGGAGAGCCAGTCGAGGAACCGGCGCACGTCCTGCGGGTCTTCGAGCGCGTAGTCGGCGAGGGTGAAGCGGACCCCGCCGCGCACCACGATCCCGATCCCGCGCTCCGAAAGCGTCGAGAATGCATCCTCGTCAGTCAGGTCATCGCCGATGTAGAGCGGAAACCGCCGGCCTTCACCGAGCGCCGTATGCGCCAGAAGCCACTCCACCGCGCGGCCCTTGTCCCAGTCGGCAACCGGTTGGACTTCGATCACCTTCTTTCCGCGGCTTCGCCGCAGCGTCTCGTGGCGCCCGACGGTCTCCGCGACGCGCTGGTCGAGCCTGTCGACGTCGTGCTGCTGCACCTGCCGGAAATGGATCGCGACGGAAAAGGTCTTCTGCTCCACCTCCGCGCCGGGAATGTCCGACACCGCCTCGCGAAGTTCGTCGGCCGCGCGCGCGATGGGATCGAGAAAGCGTTCGGCTTCCTCCGGCCGCTCCTGCATGTCCGGCCCCGCGATGTCGAAGCCGTGACTGCCCGCATAGATGACGTCCTGGATCCCGAC
>CAYTBD010000020.1:0-14860 GCA_964435755.1 uncultured Rhodobacterales bacterium | reverse complement strand
GAACTTGTCTTCCAGTTCGATTTCCCTGGCGACCGTGACACCGTCCTTGGTGATCCGGGGCGAGCCGTAGCTCTTGTCGATGACCACGTTGCGGCCTTTCGGGCCGAGGGTCACCTTGACCGCGTTGGCAAGCGTGTTGACACCCTTGAGCATGCGGTTGCGGGCTTCGGTGTTGAATTTGACGTCTTTAGCCATTTGTCAGCTCCTGATGTCTGAAATTGCGTTGGTGGGACGCGGCGGGGTCAGGCTGCCTTCGAGGCGGCCTTGTGCTCGATGATCCCGAGGATGTCGGATTCCTTCATGATCATCAGGTCTTCGCCGTCGATCGTGACCTCGGTGCCCGACCATTTGCCGAAAAGGACACGGTCGCCGGCCTTCACGGCCATTTCGATCAGGTCGCCCGACTCCTTGCGGGCGCCCGGGCCACAGGCGATGACTTCGCCCTCGGCGGGTTTTTCCTTCGCGTTGTCCGGGATGATCAGGCCGCCCTTGGTCTTTTCCTCGCCTTCGATGCGACGGACAAGCACCCGATCGTGCAGGGGTAGAAAGTTCATTGACTGAACTCCTTGATGAAAATGGGGAAGTGCGCTTATCACTCGTGTGTGCCGAGTGCCAAACCATCAGCTACGCTCTCTGGATGCGGTTGGCAAGCCGCTTGCGCGGCGGGACGCTCCGCAGGACAGCGCAATCCCCTGGCAGTCGACGGACGGTGGTGACGGACACGCCCCGGCTCCGGCATGCATCCTCACCGGAAAACGTGGAGCAGCGGCGTCAAGAGCTTGCCCTGTTGCAGACCCTGTCAGTCATCTCAGGGCCCCTGCGGCGTCCCGGATCGCCGTGCGAGACGTGTGCACTCGAGCACGACGACGTGCATCTCGCGCTCGATTATCCTCTGAAGCTCGCCGACCTGTCTGAACGTGTTCGCCAGCCGCGAGACTTCCTCCGATTGAAATCCGTTCTCCGCCAGGTCGACCATTCCCGCAATCAAGCCCCGGCAGAAGGGACGACGTCCTTCCAACCAGACTTCTTCAGCAGCCGCCTAAAGCTCCACCTCGCCGCCGGGACCGACCTCAGGATCCTCTTCCGGCTCCAGAGGCTCCTTGCGGCGGATGATGATGTCACCGTTCGGAAGCACCTCGGGGGCGTGATAGGCGTCGAGATTCCGAAGAGCGCCCTGAAGGTCTCGGATCGCGGGTTCCATCTCTGACATGAGCCCGCGAAGGAGGAGCCTCGTACCTTCCTCGAGCAGGCTGAAGCCTTCTTCCATGTCCCGGGTACCCTCGTCGGAAGGCTCCTGCGCTGCGACGGGCGCGGCGGACAGACACATCGTGATAGCAGCGGCGAAGACAAATCTCATGGGGTTGATATAGGGCAAGACGCGTGAGTCTTTAAGCCTCAGATCGCGATGTCGAGCGTGACGGGAAAATGGTCCGAGGCGGCGAGCAGGGCCTCGCGCAACTCGGAAACCCTGTAGCAGCCCGGATCGTCGAAAGGATGCCAGATCCGCCAGCGCGGCTCTCTCGGCATGAGGTCGGGGGAAATCATCACGTAGTCGAGAAGCGTCTCCATCCAGCGTCCCTCCAGGGGCATCCAGAACCGCGCCGAAGTGGGCACGGCGGTGATCTTGCGACTGGTGGCCTGGCGGGCGTTGGGGTCGTAGAGACGCGGCGCGCCCTCCTCGCCCATCACGACCTCGACGCTGGAGCGGCCGAAGAGCTTCTCGTACTCGTCGAGGCCGGGGCCGTCATTGAAGTCGCCAAGCACGACAAGCGGCTCGCCCGCGGCGAGATGCTCTTCGACGCGGCGGCGGAGCCAGATGCACTGGGCCAGCTGCTTGCGCCTGTTCTGGATCGCGAGGCGCATGATCGCCTCGTGCCCTGTCGCGCCATGGGGCGCTTTCGACTTGGCATGGACGCCGATCACGCGGAAACCGAAGCCGTCGGCGGTCTCGACCGCGAGCTCCAGCGGCGGCTTCGACCAGCGCACGAGATCCTGCGTGTCGTCGATGTCGAGGTCGATCCGGAAGGTGCCGTCGAACCTCGGCGCGCCGGAGGCGCCCTTCTTGCCGGTCTCCGCGCCCAGAGGGTCGTGGCGCGCCGACAGCGCATCGGGATCGTAGAGGAAGGCGATTTCCTGCTGCGTGTCGTTGAGGAAGCCGAGGATGGCCTTGCGCGTCCTGAGACCGAAGTGCCTGGCGAAACTCTCGAGCGCGGCGGCACCATCCCGCTTGCGGTGACCGTCGGGAGCCTCGACGATCAGAACGGCATCGGCATCGAGCGCGGTGAAGACGATGCCGAGCGCGGCGAGCTGGTCATGGCGCGTCACGTCCTGCCGCCCGGACCGCCCGTCGTCGGCACGAAGATCGCCCGCGTCGTCGAACAGATGGGTGAACCATTGGACGTTGTAGGTCGCGATCCTCATGCCGCCTGCCCGCTGATCTCCTCCCACGCGCGGTTGATCGCGACGAGCCGTCGCTCGGCCAGCTTGACCGCCTCCTCGGGCACGCCGCGCGCGATCATCCGGTCGGGATGGCTCTCCCGGACGAGCTGGCGCCACGCGACCCGCACCTCGTCGAGCGGCGTGCCGGGCTCGACGCCGAGGACATCCCACGGATCGGGGCGGGCATCGGGGACGAAGCGCGTCCTCAGAGCGCGGAACCGGCGCTCGTCGATCCCGAAGATCGCCGCGACGCGGGCGAGGAAGTCGTCCTCGGCCGGATGATAGGCGCCGTCGGCCACGGCGATGTGAAAGAGGCCCTCCATGAGGTCGCAGAGCACCGGGTCGCCCGATCCGAACATGCCCGCGATCCGGCGGGCGTAGTCCTCGAAGCCGCCCACGTCCTGCCGGGCAAGGTTGAAGACACGAGCGGCGTTGGTCTCTTCCGACTCCGGGATGAAGAAGACTTCGCGGAAGGCCGTGACCTCGTCCCGCGTCACCCGTCCGTCGGCCTTCGCCATCTTCGCGCCGAGACCGATGACCGCGATCGTGAAGGCGACCGAGCGCTCCGGCGGGGCCCGGAGCTTCTCGAAAACGGACGACAGCCCCTCGCCCGTGGCGAGCGCGGAAACCGCGTCGGCGATGCGGGTCCAGATCGACATGGGGTGAATCCTACGGCGGACGACGCTGGATTCACAGGAGTTTCGCGGGCGAGCCCGGCGCCGCTCATGCGACCGAACCGCGCGACGGCGGCTGTTTACTGATTGGCAATAATGATCCGAAAACCACGAATTTTGTTCAGCAAGGCCAAATTTTCGCCCTGTTCCGCGGCGCTACTGAGCCCCGGCCTTGGACGCCATCCGCTCTTGCAGCGGCCAAACGGGGTGAGCGACGATGCATCGAACGGTTCGCTGGATCTTGTCCGCCGGCGCGGTCTGTGCGCTTGCCGCCTGCCAGCCGGAGGAGCCGGAGCTTACGGGCCCGGACACAGGAGCCGCCGTCAACGAAGAGGCACCGTCGTCGGAAGAGCTGACGGGCGGCTCCCAGGGATCGGCGACGGTCGATGTCGCGGTCGACTTCCTGTCCGCCTTCTTCGTGCAGAGCTTCGACGCCTACGAGGCCGAGGCCGAAAGGCTCCGCGAAACCGACCCGAGGTTCCTGATCCAGCGAAACCAGTGGCGGTTTTCGGAGGCGTCGCCGCTTTTCGAAAGCTATCCGCTCGCCGCCGCGCGGTTCGAATATGCCCATGCCGCCGGTCTCACGGGCGCGGGACAGGCCATTTCGATGATCGATTCGGGCTTCTTCGGCTCGCATGAAGCCTTCGCGGAAACAGACGTCTCGTTCCCGCTCGGAGCGCCGCCGCTCGAGAGGCACGGCGCCGCCGTCGCCTCCGTCATTGCCGGCCGCTCGGACGCGATGACCGGCGTGGCGCCCGGCGCGCGCCTGTCGATCTCGAGCTTCGGCGGGCAAGATGCGCTTGCCGGCGCCACGCGCGAGGCGGCCCGCATCGGCGCCGTCGCGCAGAACAATTCCTGGGGCTACGAGATGGCCCCGACGCGCTCGAATTTCGACCGGGTCTTCAATTCGCAGCCCGGCTATCTCGAGGCACTCGTGGACTATGCGCAGGAGGGCGTCGTCGTCTTCGCCGCATCGAACGACAATTCGCGGAGCCGGTCCACCCTTATGGAGGCACTCCCGGTCCTCATGCCGGACCTCGAGGCGGGGTGGCTCTCGGTCGTGAACGCGGTGCCGGAATTCGACGAACGCCGCGTCGTTTCGGCGGACCTGATCTCGTCGGGATGCCTCGAGACCGCGCGCTGGTGCCTCGCCGCCGACGGAACGTGGATGGTCGCGGGCACGCAGTCGTCGACGCACTACCGGCTCACGACCGGGACGTCCTTCGCCGCACCGCAGGTGTCGGGTGCTCTCGCGCTGCTGGCCGAGGCGTTTCCCGACCTCACGCCGCACGAACTCAGGTCGCGGCTTCTGGCGTCGGCGGACAACGGCTTCTTCGAGCACGATGCCGCGCTCGAAATCGCGCCGGGGTTCTTCCACGGATACAACGACGAATTCGGGCATGGCTTCCTCGACGTTCGGGCCGCGCTGCTGCCCATCGGACGGACGATCCTCCCCGCGGAGGGCGGTGACGACGCGGAAGCGGGCGAACCGATCCTGATGGCCGGCGCGGCGGTCGGCGATGCGGTGACGCGCGCTCTGGAGGATCACGACGTTCTGGTGACGGATTCGCTCGGGGGCGACTTCCGGATCGGCGCCGGTGCGCTTGTGGCCCGGGCGCTGCCGCAACCTCTGATGACCGACCGCCTCGCCACGCTCGGCGGCGGCGTGTCGGATGAACCGGGGCGCCGCGCGGAAGCGGATGTCCTGAACGCACTCACCGGTCAGCGCGTGCGTCTGTCCGCGCCGGACGGCGCGCTCGAGGTGAGCCTGGTGGCGCCGGCGTCAGGGTCCGGCGACGCAGCGGTCGGGCTGCGGCGCACCGGGGAAGACGGCCGGGGACGGCTGGGCTTCGGCCTCAGCGTGTTTCGCAACGGGTCGGGCTCGGTCGGGCTGACCTCGCTCACCGAAGACGGATCCGGCACCTGGGCCGCAACATTCGATGTCGCGGCGACCGCGCGGCTATCGGCGATGACGGACCTGTCGCTCTTCGGCCAGATCGGCCTGATGGGAGCGCCGGAGGGCAATGCCTATGCGGAGGTCTCGGCGGCGGAGTTCGCGAGCCTCGGGCTCGACCTCGGGCGGCGCGACACGTTCCGCCGGGGCGACAGGGTCGGCCTCGGGCTTGCCTTGCCGACCGCCGTCACCTCGGGATCGGCGGCGATGAGCCTGCCCGTCACGCGGGAGGATGGCGCGGTCTCGTTCGCGCCGATCACCGTCGACCTTGCCCCGCAGGAGCGGGAAATGCGGCTTTCCCTGAACTACAGGGCACCGTTGATCAAAGGCTGGACGCTCGTGGCGGAGGGTGTCCACGCGGTCAACCGCGGACATGTCGCCGGAGCGACCGACACCGGCGCCCTCCTTGGTGTCGAGGCGCGATTCTGACGGCCCGGGTGGCCGAAGGCCGGGCGGCGCCCCATGTTCCGGGCATGGATGGCGAGTTGAGCCGAGACAGGATGACACCCGCGCGCGCCTTCGCGTGGTCGTTCCTTTCGGACCGCGTGATGGGCGGCGTCTCGACCGGGACCGCCGCGTTCGACGACGAGGCGATCCGCCTCACGGGCGCGGTCAGCACGAGGAACCGCGGAGGCTTCGTTCAGGTCCGGACAGGGATCGATGCGCCCTGGCCCGAAGATGCGAGAGGGCTGATCCTGCGGATTCGCGGCACCCCTCAGCGCTACTTCGTGCATCTGAGGACCGCGACGACCACGCGGCCGTGGCAGTTCCACCAGGCGGCGTTCCAGGCGACCGAAGACTGGCGAGACGTGCGACTGCCGTTTTCGGAGTTCGTGCCGAAGGGCGGCGCGCACCCTGCCACCATGCCCCCCGAGACGGTCCGCTCCATCGGTCTCGCCGCCTACGGGCGGGATCACGAGGCCGACGTGTCGCTTGCCGCGCTGGGGCTCTTCTGAGCGATCGTCGCTTCGAGTTCTCTCCGCAGATCGAGCGCTTTCGTCCCTTCGGACAGGCGCACGTCCTCGTAGGTGAGCACCTGATCGGCCGCCACCGGCCGGACGACCGTCGCGCCGCCCGTGAGACCGAGGGGCAGCGCGCCCATGCCGACGGAGACCGACGCCGGGCGAAGCTGGCCTGCGACGGTGAAGCCTCCCTCCCCGTCCAGAACCTCGCCCGGCGAGAGTTCGCGCTTGGCGACGGCCACGACGTCGGCGCGGAACTCCTCCGCCGTGCCGGTCGCCTCGCCCCGGAGGCCGACGCTCGCGACGGAGATGCCAAGCTCGAGCCCGATCAGGTGCCAGCGCTTGTAGGCGGCGATGTAGCGCCCGGTCTCGTCGGTGCGGACCTTGTATTCCTCGAAGCAGTTGCGCTGGTAGTCCGTGACGGCGCGGACGACGACCCAGACGCCCATGCGGATGTCGTAGGGGATCTCGTGGCCGTCGGCGTCGAGGCTGTTCAGAACCTCAACCCGTCCGGCGCTCTCGAGAATGCCGCCATCGCAGACGGGACGCATCAGGTTCGGCAGGTCGTCGATGGAGCCGGAGGGATAGGCGATGCCGTGAGTCGGCGCATCGAGCCCGCACGCGTTCGCGATGGCCGCCGACTCGATGGCGGGCTTCGTGCCGTCGAGGAACGAGTTGAACATCTTCGGGTTGAGCCGGCCCCGCGCCGCCTGCTCGGCGGTCAGACCCCAGTGATCCCAGACCGTGTCGGGCGTGGAGAAGCGGTAGTCCGGCCGCCACTTGTGGCCGCGTCCGGCGGCGATGACCTCGAAGCCGCAGGTCCGGGCCCAGTCGACGAGTTCGCAGGTCATGGCGGGCTGGTCGCCGTAGGCCATGGAGTAGACGACGCCGGCTTCGCGGGCGCGCCGGGCGAGCGCCGCGCCGCAGACGGCGTCGGCCTCGACCGTGGCGCTGATCGCATGCTTTCCTGCGGCGAAGGCGGCGAGGAGGTGCTCGACGGCGACGATCGGGTCGCCGGTGCATTCCACGACGATCTCGACGCCGGAATGCGCGATGAGCGCCATCGCGTCCTCGCCCACGAAGGTCGCCCCGGAGGACACGGCGTCGTCGAGCGAGGTCGCGGCATAGCGGTCGGACGTCCAGCCGGCGAGATCGAGGTTCGACATCGCCCGCGCGGGCGAGAGATCGGCCACGCCCACCACCTGCACGCCGGGGAGGCGGAGCGCCTGGGCGAGGAACATCGTGCCGAACTTCCCGGCCCCGACAACGCCCACGCGGATCGGGCGGCCCTCGGCCCTTCGGGCATTCAGCTTCTTGTAAAGGCTCATGATTTTCCCCTTCCGGCGTCAGTCTTCGGTATCGAACCAGATCGTTACCGGCCCGTCGTTGACGAGGCTGACGGCCATGTCGGCGCCGAAGCGGCCCGTGGCGACCGGTACGCCGGCCACCTGCATCCGGCCTGCGAAGTAGTCGTAGAGGCGTTCGCCCTCCTGCGGCGCGGCGGCCATCGAGAAGCCGGGACGGTTGCCGCGCGAGGTGTCGGCGGCGAGGGTGAACTGGCTGACGACGAGCGCGGAGCCGCCGATATCGCTGACGGAGCGGTTCATTCGGCCCTCGTCGTCGCGGAAGATGCGGAGTTTCGCGATTTTCGCGGCGAGACGGTCGGCCTCGGCCTCGGTATCGCCCTGCATGGCGCAGATCAGGATCAGGAGACCCGGTCCGATCTCTCCGACGGTCGCGCCGCCGATCTCGACGGAGGCCGCCGAGACTCGCTGGACGAGGGCGCGCATCAGATTTCCCCGGCCCAGGGCGGGTTGGCGCCGGCGCGGGACACGGTGATCGCGGCGGCGCGGATCGCGAGAGAGAGCGCCGCTTCGATGGCGCCCAGGGTGAGATGCGCGAGCGCCCCCTTCGTGAAGAGGCCCGCGCGCTGCAGTTCGGCCATCACGCCGGCATTGAACGTATCGCCCGCGCCCACCGTGTCGACGACGGCGACTTCTTCGGCGTGCAGCTTGACCTCGTGTTCGGCCGTGTAGGCGCGAGCGCCGCTCCCGCCCTCGGTGATGAAGACCAGCCGCGGCCCGAGCGCCAGTATCTCTCCCGCACGATCAGAGATGTGGCCCGCCCCAAGGAGCCAATCCATGTCCTCGTCGGATACCTTCACGATATCGGCGAGCGCCAGCATCCGCCGGATGCGCGCCCGGTAGCCCTCCTCGTCGGCGATGAACGAGGTGCGAATGTTGGGGTCGATCATGCAGACGCGATGTTGGGCCTCGCGCGTCATCAGCGCCTCGTATGACGTGCCGCACGGCTCCGTCATAAGGCTGATGCCGCCGAAGAAGAGCCCATGCACGTCATCGGGCAGAGCGGGCAATGCGTCGGTGTCGAGCATCCGTCCCGCCGTGCCCTCGTCGTAGAATGCGTAGTCGGCCCGGCCGTCGACAAGGCGCACGAAGGCAAGCGTCGTGGGCCGGTGGCTTCGGACGGCGAGATGCGTATCGACATTCGACTCCGCCAGCCGCCGGACCAGCATGTCGCCGAAAAAGTCGGTGGAGAGGCCGCCGAAGTAGCCGGAGGCGGCGCCGAGCCGTCCGAGCGCGACGGCCGTGTTGAGCACCGCGCCACCCGCGTGGGGAGCGAAGGCGTCCTCGCCCGCGGCCGTCTTCCGCGGCAGCATGTCCATGAGCGCTTCGCCCGCACAGAGGATCATCCACCCCCCTCCTCTCGTTCCGCCGCACAAGCCCTAGCCCGCGCGGTCCCGTCCCGCAACGGGGAGATGACCATGACCCGGTCCCGTCCCGGCCCGATACCCGAGCGTCACCAGGGCGGCTCGGGCGATGTGCCTGAGCCCCTGCGTTCGCCCGAGATTGAAATCCTGGCCGGGACCAAGGCCGCGACCGCGGGGCGCTATCCCTGCGACTGAGCGGCGACGAATCCGACGACCGCCGCGAGGATCAGGCCCAGGATGACCGCGACGGCGATCTTCCACACCGACCACGGCCGTTCACCCTGCACCCGCCCGGTTCGGCCGTTGACGACGAACCGGTAAGACTCGCCGCGGTATTTGTACGCGGCCAGCCAGACCGGCAGCAGGATATGCTTGAAGGTCACGTCGGAAACCGACGTGTCGATGTGATGAATCCGCTGCTGGTCGCCGCCGATGTCGAAGCGCACGTCGCGCTCGATCATCCGGTCCATGTAGGCCCGGCCTTCAACGAAACCGTCGGCGAGGTCCACCTGATAACCTTCGGCGCGGAAGCCCGCGAGATACTCGGGATTGTATGGCTCCAGCGACGAGAGATCCCAGGGCTCGAGCCCGTCGGTGAACCGCTTGGGCAGCGCGCGGGAGGCGAGCACGAGGATGTCGTCGAAGACCCGGGCGACGCGGCCCGACCTTGGAGTCCAGCGCACTTTCGGAACCCTGACCTGCCGGCGCTTTCCATCGCGCACGACCGTCCTTGTGACGTAGTAGACCGTGCCGCGCTCGCCCCGGTAGCTCGATGCCGTGTCGGCGTCGAAGGTCCAGTAGGGCACGTAGATGCCCTGCATCCGCCTGCCCTTCCGGGCGTATTCCTTGAGCCCGTTCGGCGCGAACCAGAGGCTTCCGAGCCAGTCCGTCATCGCCTTGCGCGCGTCGCTCTCGGTCAATGCGAAGGGAAGCAGACCCTTCGGCTTGATGTGGCGGTGGACGCCGGTGTCGGTGACGATCGGCGTTGCGCAATAGGGGCATTCCTTGGCATGGACCTTTTCGTCGAACTCGATCTGCGCGCCGCAGTTCGGACAGTTGAGAACGCGGGTTTCCTCGATCTCGGCTGCCGGCAGATCGGTCGACAGCGCCGCCTCGAAATCGAGCTCCCGGATCGCGCTCCAGGGGCTGGTTCCCTTCTCGATCGGTTCGGTGTTGCCGCAGTGGTCGCACAGCAGCGCCCCCGAGGTGGGATCGAACCTCAGGTCCGAGCCGCAGGCTTCGCAGGGGAAGCGGTGTTCCTTGACCGGCGCGGGGGCATCCATCTGTCTGGCTCTTCTTCGAGGACGAGGCCACTCTAGGCGGATCGGCGGCGGCGCGAAAGGCGGTCGCGACGCTTGCCAAGACCTGCCGGTTCGAGAGCAAATGCGCCGACCCGAGTCGTCCGAAGGAGACCCTGATGCTCGTCCTCGACCATATCGCCGTCGCCGCGGAGTCGCTCGCCGAGGGAGCCGCGCATGTAGAGGCGGCGCTCGGCGTGCCGCTTTCCGATGTCGGCGTGCACGATCTCATGGGCACGCACAACCGGCTTCTGTCGCTCGGGCCGGGGCTCTACCTCGAAGTCATCGCAATCGATCCCGAGGCCCGGCCGCCGGCGCAGGCGCGGTGGTTCGACCTGGACAGCTTTTCGGGCCATCCCCGCATGACCAACTGGATCGTGCGCACCGGCGATCTGGAAGCGGCCCTCGCGGGCGCGCCTCACGGGTTGGGCGCTCCGATCTCGTTCGCGCGGGGCGACTACCTCTGGCAGATGGCGGTGCCGCCCGACGGGAAGCTGCCCTTCGACGGCGCGGCGCCGGCGCTGATCGAATGGGAGAGCGCCCTGCACCCGGCGGAGCGGTTGCCCGACCACGGCTGTCGGCTGGCCCATCTGACGGTCGAACACCCGGAGGCCGAGGCGCTGCTTTCGGCCTATCCCGCGCTTGGCGCGATCGAGTGCGTCAGGATCGAGACCGGTCCGGAGAAGCGGCTGTGGGCCGAGATCGAGACCCCGGCGGGCCGGAAACCGCTCGCATGATCCGCGCGGCCAACAGCGAAGACGCGGCGGCCGTCGCAGGACTCTGGAACCACTTCATCCGGGAGACGCTGGTCACCTTCAACTCGGAGGAAAGAACCTCGGGCGACGTGGCCGGGATGATCGCGGAGAAGGCGGAGACCGGCCGTTGCGTCCTCGTCGCCGAAGCGCGCGGCGCGCTCGCCGGCTTTGCGACCTACGGGCAATTCCGGGACGGCGTGGGTTATGCCCGGACGATGGAGCACACGATCCTGCTCGATGAGACCGCGCGCGGACGCGGCATCGGCCGCGCCCTGTTGACGGCGATCGAGGGGCACGCCCGCGCAGGCGGGGCGCATTCGATCCTGGCCGTCATCTCGAGCGGCAATCCCGACGGCCGGGCGTTTCATCTCGCCCTCGGGTACGAAGAGGTCGCGACATTGCGAGAGGTCGGCCTCAAGTGGGGTCGGTGGCTCGACGCCCACCTCATGCAGAAAATGCTCTGAAAAAGGAAACGGCGCCCGAGGGCGCCGCTCCGTTCCGGGTCGTGCGTGGATCAGGAGAACCACCAGCGCTCGATCGCCTTGTGGCCGTCGTTCTCCCAGTTGCCGGCGATGACATCGGGCGTCTGCAGCCCCTCGCCGGTGCCCATGATGTAGTTCGCGAACATCGGGACAATGGCGCCACCGTCCTCGTGGATGAGCGACTGGCACTCGGCGTACATCTCGGCGCGCTTGGAGGAATCGAGTTCCGCGCGGGCCTCGACGACGATGGAATTGAAGCGGTCGGCCGCCTCGGTATCCCGCCAGGCGGTGTCGTTCCACTCGGTGCCCTCGACATAGGCCGAGGCGAACATCCAGTCGCAGGTCGGACGGCCGCCCCAGTAGCAGGCGCACCAGCCCTTCTTGTTCCACACGTTCGACCAGTAGCCGTCGGAAGGTTCGCGCACGACCTCGACGTCGATGCCCGCCGCGGCGGCGGAGGCCTGAAGAAGCTGCGCGGCATCGACCGCGCCGGCGAAGGCGGCGTCGGACGCCGAGAGCTGGATCGCCCCCGAGTGGCCGGACCTGTCGTAGTGGAACTTCGCCTGATCGGGATCGTAATCGCGCTGCGCGAGGCCTGCGGCGTGGTACGGCACGATCGGCGAGATCGGGTGGTCGTTGCCGACGGTGCCGTGGCCGAGAAGGATCTTGTCGACCATCTCCTGCTTGTTCACGGCGAGCTTCAGCGCCATGCGCAGGTCGAAATTGTCGAACGGCGGCGTGTCGAGGCGCATCGGGAAGGTGTAGTGGAGATAGCCCACCTGCTCGATGATGTCGACATTGGGCGCGCGCTCGAGAAGTGCGACCGTCTTGGGGTCGAGCCGGTCGGCGGCGTTGATCTCGCCCGAGAGAAGCGCGTTCTGGCGGGCGGTGATGTCGATGATCGAGAGAAGCTCGACCTCGTCGAAATAGGCCGCATCGGGCTTCCAGTAGTTCGGGTTCCGCGAGGCCTGGAGCCGCACGCCGGGCTCGAAGTTGTCGATGATGTAGCCGCCGGTTCCGATGCCCGACGTCGGGTCGATCGAGCCGCCTTCGCTCGGAAGGATGACGAGGTGGTAGTCGGTGACGATGAACGGGAAGTCGGCGTTTGGCGCCTCGAGGTCGAAGACGACGACGTCGTCGCCGTCCTTGCGGATGTCGGTGACGGCGGTGAGCAGTCCCTTGGCCGCCGATTTCGACTCCTCGCCGCGGTGGTGGTTGATCGACGCGATCACGTCGTCGGCGGTGAGCGTCTTGCCGTTGTGGAATTCCACGCCCGGGCGCACCTTGAACGCCCAGCTCGCGCCGCCGTTCAGCGCCTCGTAGCTTTCGGCGAGTTCGGGGCGGATCGATCCGTCGGGCGCCACCTCGACGAGATTGTTGGCGTAAGTGAACCCGGCATGGGTCATCATCCCGTTCTCGTAGGTCGCGGGATCGAGGCTGTCGGTCGTCGAGCCGTGCGCCATTCCGAGGCGGAAGGTGCCGCCGGTCTTCGGCGTCTGCGCCCAGGCCCGCCCCGCCATCGAGAGCGCCGAAGGCACGGCGACGCCCGCGGCGACGAGGGACGTGATGAAGGCCCGCCGGCCGATGCGGCCGTTGGCGAACATGGCGGTCTGCGTGTCGATGAAACGCGTCTTTCGATCGGTCATGGATCTGGTCTCCCTGCTTGATTATGTCGCTTTTTTACTGCGCCGAGATTGGCCTCAATCGACCGCCCAACGCAAGCTGGTATCGGCGCTATGACGACGCGTCATCACTTAAGTCCTGTTTTTCCGGGGCTTTCGGCAAGCACCTTGCCATTTACAAGCCTCCCGGTATCGGCCTAACATGGATTCGGCGCTGCGGTGTCTGTAAAAAAAACGACATGCCCGACAGGGCAGGCAGGCCGGTCACATCCGGCATCAACAGGGGGAATCCAACCGGTGCACCCGGTTCTCACAACCGTCATCCAGCGGCTTGCGCTGGGTCTTCTGACGCTTTTCTTCGTTTCGGTGCTGATCTTCAGCGCCGTCGAGTTCCTGCCCGGCGACTTCACCGAGGCCGTGCTCGGACAGGCGGCGACGCAGGAGACCGTCGCAGCCTTCAGGCGCGAGCTCGGCCTCGATCAGCCGGCCTACATTCGCTATGTCGACTGGATCGGCGGGGTCGTGCAGGGCGACTTCGGAACCTCCTTCTCGGGACGCGCCGCGAGCGGTGTCGACCGGTCCCGCGAGGTCGTCGATCTCGTCGCGCCCCGACTGATGAACACGCTGTTCCTCGCGTCTATGACGGCGATCGTCGCGGTGCCGCTGGCGCTCCTGCTCGGGATCACCGCCGCCCTCTGGCGCAATTCGGTTTATGATCGCGTGGTGAACGCGAGCACGCTTTCGACGATCTCGATGCCCGAGTTCTTCGTGGCCTACCTGCTGATCCTGTTCTTCGCCTCACTCTTCCCGATCTTCCCGTCGCTGGCGAACGTCACGCCCGAGATGCCGTTCTGGGAACGGGTCGAGCGGCTGATCCTGCCGGCGACGACGCTGACGCTCGTCATCGTCGCGCACATGATGCGGATGACGCGGGCGGCGATCATCAACCTTCTGGCCTCGCCCTACATCGAGATGGCGCGGCTCAAGGGGCTCTCGGCGCGTCGCGTGATCCTCTACCACGCGCTGCCCAACGCCTGGGCGCCGATCGTCACCGTGATCGCCTTCAACCTCGCCTATCTCGTCGTGGGCGTCGTGGTCGTCGAGGTGGTGTTCGTCTATCCTGGCCTCGGGCAACTGATGGTCGATGCGGTGACGACACGCGACATCCCCGTCGTGCAGGCCTGCGCGCTGATCTTCGCCGGCACCTACATCATGCTCAATCTCATGGCCGACATCATTTCGATCGTCACCAATCCGAGGCTCCTTCACCCGCGATGACCGACATCCCCGAGACATATTCCGCCGCGGCCGAAGTCGCCGAGGTCCGGACCCGCCGGACGTGGCGCGCCCGGGCGTGGATCGAACTCAGGAAGGCGCCGATCTCCGCCTGGTTCGGGCTGACCGTCATCCTCGCCTACATCTTCGTCGCCGTGTTCGCGCCGCTTCTCGCGCCGCACGGCGAGGCACAGGTGTTCCCGCAGCCCTACGCGCCGTGGTCGCCCATGCATCCGCTCGGCACCGACCAGATCGGCCGCGATGTCCTTTCGCGTCTGATCTACGGGGCGCGCAACACGATCGGCATCGCGCTCGCCACGACGCTTCTCGCGTTCATCATCGGAGGCGGGCTCGCGCTTGTCGCGGCGATCGCGCGCGGCTGGACCGATCAGATCCTGTCGCGGCTCATCGACGTGCTGATGGCGATCCCGAGCCTGATCTTCGCGCTGATGCTGCTGTCGATCTTCGGCTCGACGGTCACGTCTCTGATCATCATCATCGCGGTCCTCGACTCCACCCGGGTGTTCCGCCTGACGCGCGCGGTCGCCATGAACGTCGTCGTCATGGAATTCGTCGAGGCGGCGCGGCTTCGCGGCGAAGGCACGTGGTGGATCATGCGCCGCGAGATCCTGCCCAACATCATGCCGCCGCTCGTCGCCGAGTTCGGGCTG